>JAFWCP010000010.1 GCA_017536845.1 Solobacterium sp.
GCAACATCACCGGCGCAAAGAAACTCTCGGATGCGCTGGGAAAAATCCTGACCGAAGATCTGGGGATGAAGGGACATACCGATCCCCAATGGGAAGATACAAAAGCATACTACGCCAAGCTGCAGGAAGAAGACAGGATCAGATTCATTACCGACCTGCCTGCCTATCTCAAGGCCATTGCCCGCCCGGAATATACGGTATTCTTCTCGGTCAGCGACGAAGCTTCCGTCAGCCTGAGTGACAAGGCAGTCAAAGCAATGCGTGATCTTGGCCTGAAAGCTGAGATCGGTATCCAGGAAAGCTATCTTGCCGTGATTGACAAAGGGCAGGTCATCTATGAAGATGTCGGTGACCGCCTGCTGACATATCAAGGCACGCTGGAAGATGGAAATATCTTCTATGAAGTCGAAAGTGCCGGCTGGAACCAGGGTTCCTACAGCCATATCAGAATCAACGACATGCATGACCGTGCAGACTATTCCCTCGGACGGCGCGGAATCAACATCGTCGTATACGACAGCTATGACAATGCCGTCATCGACTCAGTTGTCTTTGATACCTGGGATGCCGGCATGCCATGCTACAGATAAAAATGAGGATGCAGCCATGCATCCTCTTTTGTAAGCTTCAGTCAGCGTTTTTAAAGACATCCACGTTCTTGATGAAGTACTCTGCCCCGGAATACAGCGTTGTTGCGACAATCACAACGATGCAGATCGTGTTGAGAACCTCAGGAATCTCCAGCATCATCAGGCACAATGCGATCATCGTTGAGAATGTCTTGACCTTGCCTGACCATGCCGCAGCAATGACCTTGCCCTGTTCTACCGCGACAAGACGCATGCCGGATACGGCAAACTCTCTTAACAGCACAATTGCCAGCGCCCAGCCCGGCATCTGTCCGCATTCAACAAACCAGCACATTGCCGCCATGACAAGAACCTTATCCGCCAACGGATCCATGAACTTGCCGAAATTGGTAATCTGGTTGTAATGACGGGCAATGTACCCGTCCAGAAAATCCGTCAGGCTGGCAACGATGAAGATTCCCAGCGCCCAGTACTTACAGCCCGGGAACCCCGCGTACAATACCCCCAGGAAGACGGGTATCAAGGCAATTCGCAGTAATGTAAGTTTATTTGCAGTTGTCATTTCATATACCTCCGATCATACGAGTGAAACCCTGTTTGAACTCATAAAGAATTTCTTCCTTTATAGTTTACTCTGAATTATCCCCTGAAACAATACAGCAGGTATTTTCGATACAGCAGCAACTGACTCCGGTTCCCTTTTCGTTCTGATTTCTTCTCGGCATGGCAGATACCTTATGAGTTTCATGATTGCATCTGCTCAGCAGTTTTGCAAATACATTCCTGATCACTTCTGTTTTCACTGCCTCACATCTCAGCCGGTTCTTTCCAATTCATGTTCATTGGGCAGATCTTTGCAAAGCGCCAAAAAAAGACCTTCTGTGAGGTCTTTCTGAATTCAGTCAATATTCTTGGTCGCAATGACATTTACACCGGTACCGACAACATTCGCAATCACAACATCACCGATTCTGACCGGTGCCTGAATGCGTACAGCGTCAATGGCTTTCATGCATGCGAAGATCTTGTCCTTGGGAATATTGCCGGCTGTTTTGACGGAAACACGGGGTTTGGAACCGTTGTCAACCACCACAGTGGAGGTCACGGTTCTTTCCGGATGGATGACTTCGTTTCTGGCGTATCTGTCACCGATTGCACATGTATTCCCTTTCACGGAAAGGATTTCCTCACCGTCCAGCTCGACTGTAATCTGGCAGCCCATCGGGCAGCCAATGCATGTCAATTCTCTTTTTTCCATGTTATTCTGCCTCAATTCTGATTGTGATGGTCTTCAGATCCTCTTTCTCCAGGAGTTTCTTCTTCTGCAGGATGACCTGTTCCATCTCACCCGGCGCAAGGATTCTCTTCTTGTTATGCATAACACGTTCGTCGTCAAAATACACGCTGACGTAAGAATTCTTATACACAGCGCCGACACGGAACCTGACGGTCAGCAGATCATCCATCTGATCCGGATGAATGACGGTAGGAACCGTATAACGGGCGCCGTCTGTCGCCTTGACTTCGATTGCCTTGCCGGTATCCACTTCCTTCATGCCGTTCTGAACAAACCTTGCCGCACTGGCGCCGGCTTTATTTGCTTCTTCCGATACATAGTCAACCAGATCATGCACATGCAGGACATTGCCGCAGGCAAATACACCAGGGATACTGGTTTCCAGACTCTCGTTGACAAGCGGTCCGCTGGTGACAGGGTTCATCCTGATGCCGGCCTTGTTCGAAAGTTCGTTCTCAGGAATCAGGCCGCAGCTTAACAGCAGGGTATCACACGTATATCTTTCCTCAGTTCCCGGAATCGGCTTGTTGTGTTCATCTACCTTGGCAATGGTCACAGCAGTGACATGTTCCTTGCCTTCAATATCCACAACTGTATGCGAGAGCTTCAGCGGAATGCCGAAGTCATCCAGACACTGGACAATATTTCTCTTTAAGCCACCGGAATACGGAAGCAGTTCGGCGACAACCTTGACCTTCGCGCCTTCCAGTGTCATACGTCTTGCCATGATCAGGCCGATATCACCGGAACCAAGGATCACAACCTCACGGCCCGGCATATAGCCTTCAATGTTGACAAGTCTCTGGGCAGTACCGGCAGAGAAGATGCCCGCCGGACGATAACCCGGAATATTGAGAGCGCCTCTTGGACGTTCTCTGCAGCCCATTGCCAGAATCACGGCGCCGGCCTGGATCTGGTACATGCCGTCTTCACGGCTCATGGCTGTTACAACACGGTCGGAAGAGATATCCATGACCATGGTATTCAGACGATATTCAATCTTTTCTTCAAGAACCTGTTCAATGAAGCGATATGCATATTCCGGTCCGGTCAGTTCCTCTTTGAAGGTATGCAGGCCGAAACCATTATGAATGCACTGGTTCAGGATGCCGCCGAGTTCCTTATCACGTTCCAGAATGAGAATCTTTTCAATTCCTGCCTTGCGGGCGGAAATGGCAGCTGCAAGTCCGGCCGGACCGCCGCCGATAATCACGACATCATAGGAAATCATGCTTCGCCTCCGTTTGCCCCTTTGGTTCTTTCCATCACAATATTGGAACGGCCGCCGCTCTTGGTGACTTCCTCATAAGGAATGCCAAGTTCACGGTGAATGATCTCCATGACACGCGGAGAGCAGAATCCCGCCTGGCATCTGCCCATGCCGGCCCTTGTACGTCTCTTGACGCCATCCAGGCTGCGGGCACCCAGAGGTCTGTGGATCGCGTCAATGATCTCGCCTTCGGATATCGATTCACAACGGCAGATGATATTGCCATATGCCGGGTCCTTCCTGATCAGTTCGTTTCTTTCTTCCAGACTGAGCTCCTGCGGATTCAGGATGCCTTTGCGCCGGGAAATCCAGTTTTCCTTTTCTGTAAGTCCCATCTTCTCTTTCAACATGCCGCCGACCATTTCACCGATGGCAGGACAGGATGTCAGGCCAGGAGACTCAATACCCGCACAGTCGATGAAGTGCGGTGCGTCTTCTACCTCCTTGATGATGAACTCATGATTTGCTTCATGGGCACGTAAGCCCGCGAAGGATGTGATTACTTTCCTCATCGGCAGGTTTTTGACATGGTCATTCGCCTTGGCAATCAGATCCGCAATGCCGGCAGCTGTTGTGTTGTTTCCTTCCTTGTTTTCCAGATCCACCGCGGTCGGCCCGACAATCAGATTGCCGTGAATGGTCGGTGATACGAGTACGCCCTTGCCCAGATTCGTCGGCTGCGGGAAGATCGTATGGCTGACATGACCGCCGACTTCCTTATCCAGCAGGCAGTAATCACCGCGTCTTGGCGTGATCTTGATTTTATTCGCGCTTACCATGTTGTGGATGATATCCGCATAGACACCGGCCGCATTGACAACATACCTTGCCTTGTATTCCCCGTTATTGGTACGCAGATGCCAGATGCCTTCTTCATCAGCACAGATATCTTCTACTTTGGTGTTGAACCGGAAATCCACACCATTGACAGCAGCGTTTTCCGCCATGGCAATGTTGAGTATAAACGGACAGATGATACCGCTTGTCGGAGCATACAGAGCACCTTCCACATTGTCAGAAAGGTTTGGCTCCAGTTCCAGCGCTTCTTCACGGTTCAGGATTCTCAGTTCCTTGACGCCATTGGCAATACCGCGGTCATACAGTACCTGCAGGCCATCAAGTGCTTCCTTGTGGATGCATACGACCATGGCGCCGTTTCTCTTAAAAGGAATATCAAGATCTTCCGCAAGCTGGCCCATCATTTCATTGCCTCGGACGTTCATCTTTGCCATCAGTGAGCCTTCCGCGGCATCGAAGCCGGCATGTACGATTGCCGAGTTTGCCTTGGAAGTTCCTTCACATACGTCTTCGCACTTTTCCAGGACGCATACACTTGCGTTGTATCTTGACAGTTCCCTGGCGACAGCGCTGCCCGTTACGCCGGCGCCAATGATAATAATGTCATACATGTTCTTTTTCCTCTTCAGTCCTTATTGTTGTTTATCCGCATGATGCGGATTTGTTTCCGCTGAAAGAGGAACCGGCACTCCAATGAAGCCGATTCCTCTGACTTATGATCCTGTTATGCAGAACAGGGATTGATGATCAGTGAATTATGCAAATACCGCCATCCAGAGCAGGGATGCGCAGATGCCGCCGCAGATCGGCGCAATGGCAGGAATCCAGCCATAGCCCCAGTCAGGATCCTTCTTACCGAAGTCAGGCGCAAGGAGCTGATATGCAAGACGAGGAGCAGTATCTCTTGCCGCATTCATGGCATATCCTGTCAGACCGCCGAAAGAGGCACCGCAGGCAACGATGACACCATACACCAGTACCCAGCTGACGCCGGAAGCACCCGCATCACCGGGGATCGAAGCCAGTGTGAAGACCAGGATGAATGTCGCAATGAATTCCGAAAGGAAGTTCAGAACCGGATTCGGAATCGAAGGTGCTGTTGAGAAGCATCCGCGGATTGTTGCGTCATCTGCTGTCTCTTTAATGTGATCGCCGTAAAGAACCATCAGGATGGCTGCGCCGCAGAAGCCGCCCAGCATCTGAGCAATGATGTATCCCGGAACCTGACCCCAGGCCATACCGCCGCGCAGAGCTGCGCCGATGGTAACTGCCGGGTTGAAATGCGCACCGGACATGGCGCCGAATGTGAACGCCGGAACCATAACTGCCATACCCCAGCCGATCAGGATGAATACGGCACCGCCGCCCTTAAAGCCGGATTTGTTCAGGTTGACGTTGCAGCATACACCGTCACCCAGAAGAACGAGGAACATTGTTCCGATAAATTCTGCGATTAATGCTTTCATGATTTCTTCTCCCTTATATTTCTATCTATCAAAAGCAATTGTTTTCTTTGCGGATCTGAGCCGATTATTTTGCCCAGCCGAGTGTGGAATTGACAGCCTGCTTCCAGCCCTTGAGCTCAGCAGCTCTTGTCTCTTCATCCATAGCGGGTTCGAATTCCTTATCGATTGCCCAGTTCTTGATGACATCTTCCTTGCCGGCCCAGAAGCCTACTGCCAGACCTGCCAGATAGCTTGCGCCCATGGCTGTTGTCTCAACGCATACCGGACGATGTACCGGCGCATTGATGATATCCGACTGGAACTGCATGAGGAAGTTGTTCTTACATGCACCGCCGTCAACCTTCAGCGCATTCAGTTTCACGCCGGAGCCCTCTTCCATCGCGGCGAGAACATCATTTGTCTGGAATGCCAGGGATTCCAGCGTTGCACGGATGATGTGGTACTTGTTAACACCACGGGTCAGACCGGTAATAGCACCTCTGGCATACGGATCCCAGTACGGTGCGCCCAGACCTGTAAATGCCGGAACGACATAACAGCCATTGGTGTCCTTGACTCTTGTCGCAAAGTATTCGGAATCCGGTGCACTGTCAACAATCTTCAGTTCATCACGGAGCCACTGGATTGCTGCACCTGCTACGAATACAGAACCTTCAAGCGCATATTCAACCTTGCCGTCAAGACCCCAGGCAATGGTTGTCAGCAGACCGTTGTTCGGATAAATCGGCTTCTCACCGACATTCATAAGCATGAAGCAGCCTGTGCCGTATGTGTTCTTGGCCATGCCCGGTTCGAAGCATGTCTGGCCGAACAGAGCAGCCTGCTGGTCACCGGCAACACCGGCAATCTTGATCGGTCCGCCGAAGAATTCAGGATCAGACTCGCCATAGATGCAGCTGGACGGTTTTGCTTCAGGAAGCATGTTCATCGGGACTTCCAGTCTCTCGCAGAGTTCCGGATCCCATTCGCATGTATTGATGTTGAACATCAGGGTTCTGGAAGCGTTGGAGTAGTCGGTTGCGAATACCTTGCCCTTTGTCAGCTTGAAGATCAGCCAGCTGTCAACTGTACCAAAGCACAACTCACCCTTTTCTGCTCTTTCACGGACGCCCGGAACATTGTTCAGGATCCAGCGGAGCTTTGTACCGGAGAAGTACGGGTCAAATACCAGACCTGTCTTATGATATGCAGAGTCTGCGATATCCGGGTACTTGGCGATGAGTTCTGCCTTCATGTCCGCAGTTCTGCGGCACTGCCAGACGATGGCATGATAGACAGGCTGACCGGTCTTTCTGTCCCAGACAATGGTCGTCTCACGCTGGTTGGTGATACCGATGGCGGCAATGTCTTCAAATGTTGCGCCTACATCCTGCATGGCCTTGCGTGCAACAGAGAGCTGTGTCTGCCAGATTTCATTGGCATCATGCTCTACCCAGCCAGGCTGCGGAAAGTACTGTGTGAATTCTTTCTGCGCGACGGAGCACATTTCACCCTTTTCGTTGAAAAGGATACACCTGTTGCTGGTTGTGCCCGCATCGAGCGCCATTACATACTTTGCCATTTTAACTCCTCCTTATTATCCAGAATCGGCAATAAAGCAAAAGCGGCTGTGCTTTTGCGAAAGAAAGGAACTCCGGGAAAGCATAGGAAAAATACAGCTCCACCTTTCAAATACCGCGTTCGACAATGCGGGTGTTCACAATTTCATTCTTTTGGACTGATATTTTCTGATACACTTTTCTGTATTCGTCTTCCGGATACAAACCGAATTTCCTGCCCCCTTTATGCGGTAATCCGCAAAATAAAACAGGATGCACAACATAAACAGTATTGCCTTGAAAATACTTTTGCTGTACTCTGCATGTTCACATCAAGTTATTCTCCGTTCATATAATGCTTCCTGATACGTACTTCTATTCTAGCACCGAAGAATGGCCTGTTCAAGTCAATAGACAGCCTGTTCCTTTTCAGAGTTCCCCTTTTTTACAGACATTCACAGCCCATTTATCTGAGAGTCTGTAACCACTTTCAGAAACATTTCGTTGGAATATACAGCTTACAGGAAAACGCTTTCTGTCTGATACGCCATATAAATATGGATGTAAGCAGCACTGCTCCCTTTCCCCTTTTTCACATTTTCATCGTACCTCCGCGAGAACTGTTATCAGACTGTTTCAGAACCTGCTCAGACTGAGCAATGATAAAATCCGTCTTTTTTTCAGACAAAGATTGCTTTCTGCACGGAAACTGACATGCTCCTGTTTCCAGGGTTAACGGATATTCAGATCTTAATGCTGATCATTCAGCGGCTTTTTCCGTATGATTTTCATTGTTTTGCTTGTATCGGAACGCCCGAAGTGATAAGATAACACCCACTGGTTCAAGAGCCCAACCCAGTCTAAAAAACTCTTCTGCATATGAAGAATATCCGCGGCTCTATCATGCTGCGGTTTTAAATTGGACTCTTATATCAAAGAGGTAAAACGTATGACAGACAAAAACACCCATCTCATGGCTGCAAACGCGGTGATTGCCGCAGTGTATGCAGCACTGACCGTCGCCCTGGCTCCGATTTCCTACGGAGCCATCCAGTTCCGTATTTCCGAAGCGCTGATCTTTCTTGCTTTCTACAACAAAAAGTTCATCCCCGGCCTGGTTGCCGGCTGCTTCATTGCCAACCTTGGTTCAACCCTCGGCCTGCCGGACATTATCTTCGGAACCTTTGCCACATTATTGGCAGTGATCTCCATGTCCTTGCTGAAAAACAGATATCTTGCCGCACTCGCCGGCGCCGTCTTCAATGGCATCATCGTCGGCATTGAGCTGACCATCATCTTCAAGGATGCGCCGTTATGGTTCAACATGGGTGCTGTCTTCATCGGCGAACTCGCTGTCCTGGTGCTTGCCGCAATCGGCGCCGGCCTGCTGGAGAAAAACAAAGACTTCATGAACAGGGTGAAAGCCTTCTGACCGATATCGCTTGTCGAAGAAAACAAACTGCCTTACAATGGTCAGGCAAGGAGGTCATCCTATGACTGATTCCATTTACAGTGCAAAAGTCCTGCTCTTTAACAAACCGTTGAAAACCGCCCTTCTTCCCTACACCGAAAAAGGCATCCTGAAAAGCCAGAAGCTCCGTCTGTCCTTCGGCACCCATCCCGATGACATGCAGGAACCGGCTTTCTACCTGCGTGACAATTATGATGCCGCTTATAACCGGATCTTTCCCAAAGATATCCGGGACGTGCTGCCGTGCATCCTGCAGATACTGCCCCGCATCACCAATATTACCAGAGAGGACTTCCACAGCCTGCGTACCGACCTGTACGCCCGGAACAAGGAAATCGAGCATGGCTATGATACCGTCCGCTGGGAAAGCTCATTCCAGGCTGTCGGCGGTGATTACGATCCATCGTCAGGCCTTCTGTCCGCAAAGGATCTGTTTCTCTATAACCGGTTTGAAGACATTTCCCATATTTATCACGAATCTTCAAAAGACGGTTTCCTGGATGAAGACTATTACAATATACGTCCTGCAAACAGCACTGACGACTTTGACTGGGAAGCCTTCGAAGACATGGCGTTCAGAACTTAAAAATATAAGCCAGAATTTTCTTTGAGCCAGAATCAGCAATTTTCGGCAAAATAAATAAGCCAGCAAAGCAGATATATGCCCCATCATAGGCGATAACGGTCAATGCCGATAATACGGCAGATGCTCTGCAAACCGTCAGTTGATGCACTGCTGTTCTTTTTTCCTTCCCCGCTGAAGAATGAAGCTATCACAGGCAGGGCGGGAAAACCTGGCTTAAATAAAGTTCTATTTCCGGTTTATTTAACAAGCTTGCTTATAAAAAAGCGCGAATCCGCGCTTTTTGTTTTTCAGAAACGATGGCCGCCGCCGCTTCCTCCTCCGCCGCCGGAAGAAGAGCCGCCGGAATACCCGCCGCCCGAAGATCCACCTGATGACCAGGAACCGCCGGAAGATGATCCGCCATAATCAGAGGAACGAGGTGAATATTTGATCTTCCTTTTCAGCATTTTTGCGGAAGCATGGGTGACGGCAAGCCCGTTTGCGAGCACCAGGCTGTTCTGGTTTTCCCTGCTGACTTCTTCCGGTGTCCGGTTGAACACCAGCACCATGAAGTTGATCAACAAGGCTGTCAAAAACGCAATCAGCAGATTGGTGATATGCTTCATCGGCTGGGCAATCCGCCCGCCCTGCAGTAAGGTGAACTCCTGGTCAAAGATGGAATAGGCACACTGGTAGTAATTGCCCCTTGAAGCATAACTGTAGCTGTTATCGGTAATGGAATTCGAATAGGCATTGGTAATGATTTTGGATACTTCCCCGTCATTATGGATGTAGATGATGCGGTTGTACATATCAATGACAAGAATCGTCCCGGCTGCTTTGCCATATCTGTCACGGTATGTTTTCCGGGAATAGTAGGATGTGCTTTCTTCCTGATAAGCACTGACAAACATGCAGTTGCCGTAATCCGTCATCCTGTACATGATCACCTTCAGCAGTTTTTCTTCATCATCCGACAGAAGATCCTGACTGTCATCAATCACCGCTTCATACCCGGTAGACGGATTCCGAATGACCGTTTCTTCCGCCTTCACCGGCAGATGCAGAAAACCAAATGCCAGGACGAAGAGCAGGAAAAGCTTCATGATGTTAACCTTCATGTACGTCACCTCCTGTCCTGTCAAAGAAAGACGGCAAAGGTCTTGTTGCCAGGACATTGTATTTGCGGATCAGCCCGATGCATGTCACAAGCACGCCCAGGATACACAGGATACAGCCGATATAGTACATGTAGTCATGAACCTGCAACGTAAACAGGACATAATAGCCAAAAGCAATCCCGGCCGTCCCGAACAGCACATCTATCAACATTGATTTCTCTTTGACATTCTTCACAAAGGTCAGCGTCCTCAGGACATTGTAGACAATCACCGGGAACAGGAAGACGGATGCCAGCTGTGCGGTTTCATCCGGCATGGAATCACTGAGCCAGTACGCACACATTTCCAGCAGCATCAGTACCACAAACACAGCGCCGATCTTTCCCGCCCAGAAACCTCTTTCCCTGCGTCTTCTGATCCGCTCAGCCTTTGTTTCGGAAATCTCCGTATCCCTTCCTTCGATGAAATAGCCACGGTCAAAGACATGGGTTTCCTTATCATGGATCTTCTTGATCTGCTGCTGATAGAGGATCAATGCGACCGTCGAAATGGTCATGCTTATCAATAAGGCAGTCGGTGCCGTCATGGAAACCAGCAATGTCATGATACCGTACAGGACAGCTGCCGCAGCCAGCGTACAGCCAAAGAAGGAAAGATATGACACCGGCAGCTCCGCCGATACCCGGCCGGTCTGCCCGTTGACCACCATATACGCAACCCTTCTGTTTTTCCGCCAGGTCAGAAACCACACCGGCAGAAGCAGGGCCGGCGTACCAATCAGCCGGGGCTGCAGGAAATCCTTTGCTTTCTTCTTCCCCGGCAGCTTTGGCGTCACATTGCGGGTTTTCTTAAACGACTTTGTGATCTGTTCCGTCGCTGTTTCGATGGCTTCTTCCTCGGCAATTTTCGAATATGTATCCGGACTGACATCGGCCGTATCGGCACAGAAGCCGGCCAGATAACCGGGATAGAACTCCTGCACATCCGCTTTCCTATAAGGGGCAATGCTGTCGGCAATCGTGTCGTCAAAATTACTGGAAGCGTCATACGGCATGCTTACAACGGTATTCTCCAGGTTTGCCTGCAGCTTGAATGTCTCATAATGGTAATAATCCCCGCTCCGGTAAGAAGCATACCCTTCAAACGAAAGCGGCTGGTCGGTAAAGCCGGTCTCCATCCGCCAGTAGGGAATATAGATGCCCCGGAACTTTTCCAGAAACTGTGTATTCCTGAATTCACGCGGAACATACAGCTTCCCTTTGATTGCCTTCTGATACCGTTTGATACAGGATTCTTTGGTCAGCCGGAAAGGGATGATTTCCTTCGGGTTCAGCTCCTTTGCCAGCTTTTCTTCCAGGATCTGTTCCGATCCGCAATAGCTGCAGAACGCAACCGCGCTCTGGTCCGGACTGATGAGCTGAGCCCCGCAGTTGGAACAGGTATAGACCGACATATCCTCAAGCACCGCCGCATTGTCTGTATGATAGTCCGCAACCGGAACCTCTGACTGACAGTGCTGACATTTCAGCACCTTCTTTTTGATGTCATAATACAGAGCCCCGTTGCAATTCGGGCATTTGAACATCATGCACCTCCTTGTACTTCATATTTCAACAATAGTATATCGTAAATACCGGTTTCCATCACGGCAACCCTGTTCCTTCCGTACATCCTCACTTATAATAATAAGGAAAGGAAACAAGCACTATGAAAATCAGTCTGATCGAACCCCTGAATGTGAAACCTGAAACCATTGAACAGCTGTCTTCCCGCCTGAAGCAGGAAGGCCATACCTTTACCGCCTATGATACCCTGGCAGAAGACCTCAATGAACAGATTGCAAGGATCAAAGACAGTGACATCGTCATGATTGCCAACCATCCCCTGCCTGCCGAAGCCATTCAGGCTGCGGAAAACCTCAGGATGGTGGATGTCGCCTTTACCGGCATTGACCATGTCGCCATGGATGCCTGCCGGCAGAAAGGCATCACCGTATGCAACGCCGCCGGCTATTCCACCCAGACCGTGGCAGAGCTTGTCCTTGGCATGGCCATCTGTGCCCTGCGCAATCTTGTCAAAGCAGATGCCCAGGTCAGAAACGGCGGCACGGCTGCCGGACTTGGCGGCAGAGAAATTGCCGGCCGAACCGTCGGCATCATCGGCCTTGGCGCCATCGGCCTTGCCTGTGCAAAACTGTTCCTGGCCTTCGGTGCGAAAGTCATTGCCTATAACCGCAGTGAAAAGGAAGAAGCCAAAGCACTTGGCATTGAATACAGGACTCTGGATGAAGTGCTGTCAGAAAGTGACATCATCTCCCTGAACCTGCCCAATAACAAAGAGACAAAAGGCCTCATCAGTAAAGAAAAGATTGCCCTGATGAAACCGGATGCTGTCTTTATCAACTGTGCCAGAGGGCCGATTGTGGACAACAAGGCACTGGCCGATGCCTTAAACAATGATGAACTGGGCTTTGCCTGCATCGATGTCTTTGACATGGAACCGCCCTTACCGGAAGACTATCCCTTACTGCACGCCAAGCATACGATGCTTACCCCGCACCAGGGATTCATCTCGGAAGAAGCAATGGTCAGAAGGGCAAAGATTGTCTTCGACAATGTTTATGCTTACCTCGACGGGCATCCCGTCAATGTATGCTGAAAAGAAGGAATGAGAACCTGTCTGCAGTTCAATGCGTTTTCCTGTATCCTTCTGCGGCCTGGCTGTAATGCCAGATGGCAGCCATTGCCCTTTTCGCATTCTCGGAAGCTTCTTCATAATCAAACAGCAGTTTGGCATACGACAAAGCCGAAACTGTGATTTCCTCCGTACCTGACGAGGTTTCTATTTCAATGGTATGGATTTCATCCAGCTGATGGGCGCCGATGCCTCCAATCTTCACCCGATACATACCGGAAGCATGATCCACCACGGCTTCATTCCCGTCAGCCCGGGCTGTAAAGCCGCCTTCATACCCATCCTTCAGGCTGAAGTAAACATGGATGGCCGTATCAGAATCCACGACAAGTGAGAAATTGACCTGGTCCACAGCTGAACCATTCATTTTTCTGACTGCCGCGTAAGGAAGCAGTCCTTCCTGAATTGCCTGGTAATCAAAGGAACTCCGGAAATATGTCTTCATTTCCTGATAATCATCAAAGGTCCAATGCCTTGCATCCATCAGATACGGCTGAACATAATGCCCAAAGTCAGCAGTAGCTTCCACAAGGTCGATGGTCTCTTTGTCATATGCCGACTTGATTCTCTCAAACTGGATGATATAGCTCTCTGCCGAAGTACTGCAGGAAATCATCTTTTCGCCATAATAGAATTCCGCCGTGATCTCCTCGGCCATCTCAATCGACCGGAGATGGCAGGTAAAACCATACCAGCCGTGACCGTCAGGGTCTCTGTGTCCGACATCCAGAGGATCCGTCTCCACTTTGCCGTTTACCATAAACTTCATATAGCTGCCGGTAAAATCCACCCATTTTGGCAATTCCAGATAGAACACGACGCCGATCTGTCCGTTCAATGATAAGGACTGGCCTTTAAATGACGGATCCGGCTCTCCCCATTGCGCTGTCAGCACTGTGTCTTTTCCTACAAGGATTTCCTCACCGGCCATTCCCGGTTCTTCCTGATTCTGCTGCCAGCCGGCGAATACCTTCCCAGATGGCGCGGTAAACGTACAGTCAGGAAGTATGAATGATGCTGTCGTTACGGTCAGGGAAGGCAAATACGCCAGGGCATCTGCCATCTGTCCGCTGCCTTCACCGGGATCAAAGCTGACCGTATAACAGGGAGCGTCCGTCCAGACAGCATAGGCAGTCACATCACCGGGAATCGGTCCGTATTGACCGCTTGCCCTGTAGATTCTGTCATCGATCTGCCAGCCGGCAAAGACTTTCCCATAAGGCGGGGTGAAAAGGGCCGGGGACAGATAACACATGGTTCCTGTGATTTCTTTCTGCGGTTCAATGCTTCCGCTGCCGCCGGCAGGATCATAGGTAATCAGAACAGCCCGCTCACCGATCTGTACATTGAGGTGAAGGCTTGTTTCCGGCATTTCGGAAAAGATGTAGGAATACTCATTTTCAGCGTCTTCCTCCCGCTGCCAGACCGCATTGATTTCTTCTCCGTTTTCATCAATATAATAAGCTCTCAGCAGGCTGAACAACCCATGCTGGCTGGGCGGGGTAAACACCATTCGGAAAGGAGCGCCGGAGGAAATATATCCCGGATTGTCAGCCGCCTGATTCAGCGGCGTATAGGAAAACGTCCCGGAACCAAGACCGATATTTTCAATGACAAAGGGATATTCCTTATGTCCGCATTGGCAGGTATGTGTTTCCGGATCAAAGATATGCTTATCTCTGCCGCTGCTGCCGGCGCCGCACCATCTGCAGCTGTTGAGGCAGACATGTTCACCGCTGTCATCATCCATGCAGAGAAGAGGCTGAGAGTGTTCACATACCTGTATAACTCTGCGTGCCGATTCTCTTAATGCTTTCAATCTTTCACCAGCGTTTGCCGGGCTGAAGTTATCGTCCTCATCAATTCGATACACCATCATATCTTCATCGATATAGATACCTGTTCCGGGTGTTGTCCCAGCACGCTCAGGAACCAGACGTGTATAGCCCCCGTTAAAGTATACTTTGCCTTCCGCTGACCCGACGACATTGACAGCAGCCCCTCCATACAGATCCAGTGACCCGCCGTTAATCGTCAGAATACCGCTGTTTTTCCCATCGCCAATACCGCAGCCGATCGCCTGACCGCCTAATGGGGCACTGCTTTCAATGATACCGCCGTTAATGGTGACAACACCGCCATTGCACAGGCCGCTGTTGCCGCCGCCTCCGATGCCGGCGCCGCGTTCCCCTACACACTTGACGATTCCGCCGTTGATCGTGACAGAACAATCCTGCGATCCTTCGCCGCCGCCTCCGATCCCGGCCGCGCAGTCACCGCCATAGGCAGTCACATTGCCGCCGTTGATGACCACCGGACCGTTGCCCCTGTCTTCACTGCCGCCGATGCCGGCACCTTCTTTTCCGCCATAGGCTTCAACCTGGCCGCCGTTGATGGTGATGGTCTCCCAGACATTGTTCTGCCTGCCTTTCCCTATTCCTGCTGCGGACCTTCCGCCCACTGCGTAAATATTGCCGCCGTTAATTGTGATTGAGCGAATGCCGCTGTTCTGATCACCGCCGCCGATTCCCGCTGCATACTTGTCGCCATATGCCGTAATCTTGCCGCCATTGATCACCAGGTTCCCGGCAACAGCATCCTTTTTGCCGCCGATGGCTGCATCCTCTGCAGAATTCGAGTAAATATACCCGCTGTCGTATCTTTGACCCCAGATGATAAGCGTGCTTCCATCGCGGATATAAATTCCCTTTTCTGCTGTCAGCTTTTTCCCATCCATCAGAATCAGGTTGACAACTCCGCTGATTTCAATCTTGGAATCATAGGTGCGATCCTGATTCAGAACGTACCATCCATCCGCATAGGAATCAGCACCGGTCATATACTTATAGTCACGGCAGAATTCCTCTTTTGTCTGAACCCTGCCATCCTTAAATTCCCTGTGCAGATAGCTGATGGATTCACGGTAAATATTCGTATCAATATACACATCCCCTTCCGGCATGACAAACGATATACTCGATGTTCCATCATTTCCATTGTCCATACTGTAATCAAGTTTCCGATCTTCGCCGGTTTTCACATCGTGATAATATCCGCTCCACTCAATGACCGTATACGCCGGATCATCCGACGCTGCTGTGATTCTGACCGGTGTGCCGGCAAAGACAACCGTGGCATCCGCGCTGGCACTGCCATGATTCGGCTGGTTGTTGTAATGTACGCTGTAAAGCCGGGTGAATTCGAATGTCACTTCCGCATCACCGCACGGCATGGTAAATTCCGCACGGGAATATTGTGCTCCCTGTCCTTCTATCCTTTCTGCATACTCCCTTCCATCCTTCTCATAACGTATCTGAACTGCGGCAATCGCATACGAAGAAGAACTGAGCCTGAGCGAAATATCCTGCCCGCCATGGAGGCCTTCCACCGCATAGATTCCCTGGTTTTCTGCCGCCTTGTAAATGCTGGTCAGGAAATTTCCGTCAGCGTAGATCATAATGTTCAAAAATGCCGGCGCGTCATCATAATCCGGAAATGCAAGGCTGTATTCTTCAGCCTCAACATGAACCACAACACCCGCCTGATGTTCCGGCATGATAAAGGTATAGTGGGTATCGTCCACCTTTGTCAGCTGACCGTCAAAAGCACGGCCGAAGTCAGGATGGTTGGTATCACAATTGTACAATTCAAACGCGTGAAGACCGCTGCCTTCCATAAGCCGCATACCTTCCTGCAAAGACAGTGTCAGGGTGACTGTTTCTCCCGGCGCAGCGCTTTCCTTATCCGCTGTCAGAACCCCTTCTACACCTGCCCCTCTGGTATGGTCGAAAGCCGAAGTACTGATCGCATAATAGGTGGTTTCCCCCTGGCCCTTCGCAAAAACCGGATAAACGGTAATGTATGTAAAAGACTCATCAGGTACAACCAGACGATAATACTCGTCAATTATGAGTTCTGTTTCCTGCGTCTTCCGTGAATAGTAAACTGCTGTAAGGCTTTCGAGATGCCAGCCCTCCTCCGGTTCAACAGTCAGCTGAACAGTCGATCCCCCATAAGCCCGATAGCCGTCCAGGTATGGCTGCGCGTCACACGATACACTTCCGTGTTCAGCTTCCTCAATCAGAATGACGGCAGAATTCGCTGCCGGACGGTTCTGGGCCTGAATGGTCATTGGCATCATTCCGATGATCAGACCAAAAACCAATGCCAGTAAGTGCAATATGTTCATCCTTTGATTCATGATATCCTCCTTACCCTGCCTGAGAGATCCTCTGATATGACTGCCATATGGTTCTCATCAGACAAGCTGATTTTCCTTTTTCTGCATTCTAGCAGATGATGATACTCATCGCAAGTTTTCATCACATCATCCAACCCCGTTCAGAATGATTGCGCCTGTCAAAAACGCAGCATTCATGCTGCGTGTTCAGATGGATTCAGTTCAGGCTGCTGCAGCCGCTGCCAGAAGTATGGAATAATACTTCTCATCCGCGCCGCTGCTTCTTGATAACATTGACAAAGGAACAGATGCCCCGACGATAACACCTGCCATGGACATCCCGGCAAAATAGTAAAGAGACTTGAAGAAGATATTTCCGGCCGGCAGATCCGGCATGACAAGAACATCCGCATCTCCAGCGACCGGGGAATGATAGTCCTTGATCTCAGCACTCTCTTTGGAGACAGCCAGATCAATGGAAATCGGTCCTTCAATGATGCATCCGGTGATCTCTCCGTTCTGATTCATCTTTTTCAATGCGTCTGCATCAACATTTTCCGGCATTTTGGGATTGAAATATTCCACCGAGGACAGCACGGCAACCTTGGGTTCTTCATAACCCAGCTTATGAGCCACATCCACCGCATTATGAATCAGATCAACCTTATCGTTCAGATCCGGATAGGTTGTCATGCCGCCGTCAGTCATGAACATGAGCTTGTGATAGCTGGGAATATGCATCAGCATGACATGGGAAAGCTTCCGGCCTGTCCGCAGACCCCACTCCTTGTTCAGCACTGCCTTCAGCATGACCGCAGTCTGGATTTTCCCCTTCAGCAAGGCATCAACCCTGCCGTCATGAGCTGCTGTGACGGCCTTCTTTGCGATATCCTCATCTCCCTCACAATGGATGATCTCCGGCAGCGACAGGCCGCTGTTGAGACTGTTCCACTTTTCCCTGGTTCCCTCCTCATCACCGAACAGTACCGGGACGATCATACCATCCCGGGCCGCCCGGACAACCGCTTCCAATGTGTGCGTCTCATCCGAACCAATGACGCCCAGTCTTGCGGTATGCTTCCTGCTCAGAACCGTCTGACGGATTTCTTCAAAGTCTTTCAGCATTTTTATACTACCTCCTTGCTTAATAGTATACTATCTTTCGCCTGATGCAGAAACATGAAAGCCGCTGCCAGTCAGGCTGTGTTATCATGAATGAAGTTCATACATATAAGGAGGAATCATGAAAGACAAAGCAGTGCTTGGCATCATCGGCACCGGTGCCATCAGCGGGATTTATCTGGACAATCTGACTGCGAAATATCCGTTCATTCAGGTCAGGGGCATTTCTTCTGCGCATTTTGAAAATGCCGAGGCAAAAGCCAGACAGTATGGAATCAAGGCATATACAACAGAAGACCTTCTGCAGGATCCTGAAATTGACGCAGTCGTCATCCTGACTCCGGTCAGTGCCCACTATGGTCTGATCCGCTCGGCTTTACAGCATGGCAAACACGTTTATACGGAAAAAACAATCGCCGAAACCATGGCGCAGGCAAAAGAACTCGCGGACATCGCAGCCACTGAGGGCCTGTATCTCTGCAGTGCGCCGGATACCTTTCTGGGCAGCTCCATTCAGACTGCCAAAAAGAGCCTGGAAGATTCCGTCATCGGCACCGTCCATTCTTTCAGCATTTCCATTACCCGCGACAATGATATTCTGACCGCCATGTTCCCTTTCCTGCGGCTTGCGGGTGCAGGTGCTCTGCGCGATTACCTTGTTTACTACCTGACTGCCCTGGTATCCCTGCTCGGACCCGTCAGAAAAGTCAGCGCCTTCTTAAAAACACCGTATCCGGAAAGAATGAACAGCCTCCCGAATACCAAAGGCTATGGCGAAAAGATTTCCACTCCGAATGAAGCTCTCATTTCAGCAATCCTTGAACTGGAAAACGGCATCATCGGTACAATCAACGAAGACAACGAATCGGTCATTTTCGATCGAACCGACTTTGCGGTCAACGGAAAACAAGGTATTCTGCTTCTCGGCAATCCCAACAATTTCGGCGATCCCGTTCGGCTGCTGAAACCAGATGGCTATCAGCCCGGCACCCCTGAGGTGCTGCCGATGGTCAATCCGTATGGTGAAAACTGCCGGGGTCTAGGTACTGCGGAAATGGTCGACGCCATCCTGAAGGGAAGAAAGAGCAGGACTGACAAAGAAATGGCCATGCATGTTCTTGATATCATTGAAGCCATGGAAACCAGTGCTGCCCAGGAACGGGTGATCCATGTTCGTTCAACATGCGCAAAACCCGAACTCTTTACCGGTTTTTGAATCAGGCTGTTGATTCAGACTTTTTTGCTCATTAACATTCGCAGCCAGTCAAATAAGAGACGTGAAGACACCCGTATCTCGTAATAACGAAATACGGGTGTTCTGTTATATCAGAAAGATTCACCTTTTATCC
>JAFWCP010000104.1 GCA_017536845.1 Solobacterium sp.
GATCTACGTCACCCATGACCAGGAAGAAGCGCTGACCCTGTCCGATAGGATTGCTGTCTTCAACAAAGGCTATATCGAACAGATCGGCACCCCGAATGAGATCTACAACTTCTCAAAGACAGAATTTGTCTGCAACTTCATCGGCGACATCAACCGGCTTGAGAAAGACATTGTCAGAACCCTCAACGAAAACGGTGCCGGGCTGGATGAAGCAAAGCACAACTACGTACGTCTTGAACGTCTGCATGTCAATGTCGAACCGGCCAGAGGGCAGATTGCCTTAAAGGGCACTGTGGAAACCAGAGAGTACTATGGCCTGTACATCAAGTACTATGTCCGCATCGGCAGCCAGACCATCAAGGTGATTGAAAAGAATGACGGCTTCCGCATTTATGAGGAAGGCCAGGAAGTAAGCGTTGTCTTCAACCCGGCTGACGTCATGGCATATGAGCCGTCCTCCGAGGAAGGCGTATGAATACCCGGACAAAGAATACCATCCTGACGCCGGATTATCTGATCCGCATGGTCGGGCTGTGCCTGTTTGCCTATCTGTTTTTCGGCTTCATGTTAATGCCGTGCCTGAATACCCTGACCAGCATCTTCACGACAAAAAACGCCGCCGGCCAGACGGATGCCTTCGCGGTCATCCGCTTCTTCCTTGCCGGTTCCATGAAATCCTATGTCTGGAATTCGCTGAAGCTGGCGGTCATGCTTGTCATCACCGTCAACATCGTTGGCATCTCGATTGTGCTGTTAACGGAATACTTTGACATCAAAGGGGCATCCATCCTGCGCATGGGCTATATGACGACGATGATCTATTCCGGCGTAGCGCTGGTTACCGGATACATGTTCCTGTACGCCAACGACGGCATGATCACCAAAATGCTCATCAATGCTTTTCCGAACATGAACCCCAACTGGTTTACGGGATACAACGCGGTATTGTTTACCATGACCTTTGCCTGTACCAGCAACCACATGCTGTTTCTGCGCAATGCCATCCGCAGCATTGACTACAACACCGTGGAAGCAGCAAGAAACATGGGTGCCAACCCGTTCAAGGTGCTCTGGAAGGTGGTCCTGCCGACCCTGATTCCGACTCTGTTCTCGCTGACGGTCATGACCTTTATCACCGGCCGTTGCGCGATGTCGGCGCCGACCCTGCTGGGCTATGACTCCATCAACCCGGAAATCGTCCGCCTGGCCGGTTCCTCCACGGCTGATGAAGCCTTCCCGCAGGCAAGAGCAGCCCTGCTGTCCATCATCCTGGCGATGTTTACGATCATCCTGCTGACGGTGCTTTCTGCCTATGAAAGAAAAGGCCATTACCTTTCCGTTTCGAAAACAAAGGCAAAGCTGCAGAAGCAGAAGATCAACAATCCTGCGGCCAACATCATCGCCCATATCTATGCTTACGTGCTGTTTATCATCTACATGATCCCGGTTGTGATGATCGTCATCTTCTCCTTCCAGACCTACAGCGCGGTTCGCATGAGAAAGCTTGATTTCAGCAAGTGGACCCTGCTGAACTACTTCGGACAGGCAGATTATGAGTATCTGACCTCCCGCGGCACATACAAGACAAGGGTAGGATCCATCTCCGGCGTCTTCTCCAATGACGCCACCCTGGGCGGCATCAAGCTGAGCTTCATCCTGTCCGCGATTGCAGCGGCTCTGGCCTGCGTGATCGTAGTTGTCGCCTGCAACTACATCTTCAACAAGAAGAACAGAAAGAGCGGCGTTGTCCTTGAATACGCACTGTTATTCCCGTGGCTGCTGCCGACCATCCTGATCTGCTATTCCTACCGTACATACTTCAACAGCGAGAGCATCTGGTATGTGGGCAATACAAACCTGTATTTTGCGGCCAATGTCAGACTGCTGATCATCATGGCGTATACGGTGACCAAGCTTCCGTTCTCGCTGCGCATGATCAAGGCTTCCTTCTATTCCATTGACGAAGAACTCGAGGATGCCGCTAAGAACCTCGGCGCTTCCCCGTTAAGGACCTTCCTGCAGGTCAAGCTGCCGATCATCCTGCCCAGTGTCCTGGCCGTCTTTGCGTTGAATTTCAACGCACTGTTTACCGAATACGATATGTCCGCAACCTTTGCGTCAACGTATGGCACCTCATATGCCATGGTCATCCAGGCAATGTGCCGGGAAGAGGGATTATACGGCTACAACATCAACGCGTCCGGCAGACGCTGCGCTTCGACGGTCTTCATCATGCTTGTTTCCGGCCTGATCCTGTATCTGGTATACGGTGTCGGTGCCCGTGATCTGGGTGAAAGAAGGGCTGCCAGAGAAAAGTGGAAGAAGCGCTTTGCCCGCCTTACCGGCCGGAAAAAGGACTCAGTTAAGGCATGATCAGAAATATCCTGTTCGACATGGGCAATGTCCTAGTCCGCTTTGACCCGACACTCTTTGTCAGCCGGCTGAACCTGACATCTGAGGACAGGACATTCCTTTTACGGGAACTGTACCTGACGCCTGACTGGGTCGGCTGCGACCGGGGGACGACAACCGAAGAAGAGATGCTGGAGAAAATCAGGCCTGATATTCCTGCCCGCCTGCATGATGCGCTGAGCGAACTGGCACTGAACTGGAACAGGCCGGAAGACCAGGTTCCCGGCATGCAGGAGCTTGTGGAAAATCTGGCGGAAAATGGATATGAGCTCTACCTGCTGACCAATGCCGGGTTCCGGCATCGCCAGTACTGGTTTACCTATCCTATCTCGGCTTGGTTTCCGGAAGAAAGGATTTTCCGTTCAGCGGACCATCATACGGTCAAACCCGAACAGCGGTTCTATGAAGAAGCGCTAGCGGCATTTGACCTGAAAAAAGGGGAGTGCGTCTTTATCGACGATTCCTGTGCCAACGCCGAAGGGGCTGTCCATGCCGGCCTTGACAGCATTGTGTTCCACGGTGATGTTGACGAACTGAAGGAAAAACTGCGCCGAAGAGGAATTCATATCTGACCTCTGACGCAGAATCAAACCTGTATGGAATGAAAACTGTACCTTAATTGGTGCAGTTTTTTTGCGTATTCTGCAAATTGAATACAAGGGATGTTTACATGGGTAATAACGGATCTGAACAATAGCAGAAACTTTATTTTTGAAAGACCAGAACCTGGAAAAGCTAAAATGCGGCGTGTTTTTTTGTTAATTGTTGCAAAATAGTAAAATTGCAATCTCTTTCTGCTCTTGACAAAACTCAAGTTAATTGATATCATTTTCTGAAGCCACACATTGGAAGAAGGAAAGAATATGCCGCATTCTCATAATTCTTTCATGAAATGGTGACGTTATATTCCCGAAAAACAGAAGGAGGGGGAAATAATATGCATAATATAATCAGAAGGCTACTGGTACTGATGTCAGCATGGTTTCTTGCCTTTAACATGCATGGCATTTTCGCCAGGGCAGAAGGAGAAGAAGAGCCACAGGTTCCACAAGTTCCTGTAGTACAGGTCGGCGATACGCAGTATACGACATTGTCCGATGCACTGGCAAACTGGAATGACGGGACCGTCATGACATTGCTGGAGGATGTCCAGTCCACTTCCACGATAACCATCGCGGATAAGGCTGTGACGCTGGAACTGAACGGGCATGAGTTCAAATATACAGGCGAAGCGCCAGGCAACAGCCTGGATGCGGGATCCTGCGGATCTGTATTTAAGATCAATACAGGCGGTGACCTGACGGTCAGGGATTCCGGGGAAGGAACAGGAAAGATCACCGGCGGCAGAGGCCGTCTGGATGTGATTGATCACCCATCCACCTACACATACACGCTCTATTACAACGGCGGCAATGTTTATGTCGACGGCGGCAGCCTGACATTGGAATCCGGTTCAATTACTGCCAACACATACAATCGTCATCAGTACTATACCAGTGTTCTGCATGGCGGCGGCGTGTATGTAAAGGGCGGAACGTTTATTATGAACGGTGGTTCGGTCTCAGGAAACAGCGCAGAAGACCGCGGCTGCGGCGTCTTCGTTGAAGGCGGAACGTTTATCATGAACGACGGACTGATCCAGAATAACACTTTTCAGGGCAGCAGTTATCGCTATGGCGGCGGTGTTTACGTAAACGGCGGAACGTTTACGATGAACGGCGGCAAGATTTCAGGCCATGCAGCGGATAACTATTATGGACAGGCCAGCGGCTTGTATATTGCTGCGGGAAC
>JAFWCP010000105.1 GCA_017536845.1 Solobacterium sp.
CCCGGGTCTGGGAAGAGAACTACTATGGCTCCGACCGGGTGGTGGATGACACGCTGAGGCGGCTGCGTAAGAAGATGCCCAACCTTAGCATCCATACGATCTACGGCTTCGGCTACAGGCTGGGATGAAACGGATCAGAATGTGGCTGCGCCAGATGTCGCTGACGCAGCAGCTTGTCGCGATCGTCTTCATGTTCGTCATCATCCTGGTGATGTTCGTATTCGTCTTCATGATGAATGCGGCGGATGAATTCGCGGCAAGGGAAATGTACCGCATCCTGCATATCTCGCAGGCCCAGATGACGGCGATCCTTGAACGCTCGCCGGAAACGGTCAGCGCGGTGGCAGAGGTCAACACTTCGGTAACCGAAGTGGTTTATGATCCCCAAACCAATCAGTTCTCCGTTCTTTCCGGCAGTACCCTGAACAATGCCATGCTGGAAGATATCCGGATCAATGCCGCCATGGGCATTGCCGAACAGGACCGCACCTACATGACCAGGAATGCGAAAAAGGAAGAGCAGCGGTACTACTACTCCATGAAAGAGCTCAGCGACGGCCGGTATGTCATTACGATCATGGCTGATGAATACCGCCGCGAGTTCCAGGATTCCCTGGTGCAGGCCTTCGTCTCCATCGACGTCCTGTTTGTCAGCACGTTGTTCCTGTTCCTGATGCTGTGGGTGAGCTCCCTGATCATCCCGCTGGCCCAGATCAAGAACTACATCACGAAACTGAAAAACGACGACCCCAATGCCGCCCTGAATGTGCACCGCAACGATGAAATCGGCGAAGTGGCGGATGCCCTGCAGGAGATGGCGGAAGAGCTGGCACGGGAGAACCGCCAGAAGCAGGAGATGATCCAGAACATCTCCCATGATCTGAAGACGCCGATTGCGACGATCAAGTCCTATGGCGAATCCATCAAGGATGGCATCTATCCCTATGACACGCTGGAAAAGTCGGTCGATGTCATCATCGAACATGCCGACCGGCTGGAAAAGAAGGTCAAGAGCCTGATTGTCCTGAACAAGATGGGCTATCTGCTGGATGAAGGCGCGGAAGGGGACCATCTCAATATGAATGAGATCATCGACAAGGTGATCCTGTCGCTGAAGGTCATCCGGCCGGAGATGGATTTTATCCGCGAAATGCCGGAGACCGTCTTCTTCCATGGTGATGAAGAACCCTGGCGCATTACGGTGGAAAACCTGATCGACAACGCCCTGCGCTATGCAAAGACGTATATCCGCGTCACCCTGCACAAGGATGAGCTGTGCGTCTATAACGACGGCATCCCGATTTCGGAAGATCTGATGGAAGCAATGTTCCGGCCGTATGAGAAAGGCTCCAACGGCCAGTTCGGCCTGGGCCTGTCCATTGTCCATCAGGTTGTGACGACCTATGGCTACCGGGTGGCTGCAGAGAATACGACTGATGGCGTCTGTTTCCGGATCTGGCGCGACAGCGTGAAAAAAGCAAAGAAGGAAAAGGTAAAGCGATGAGGCTTTGCCTTTTATGTTAGAATAGAACGCATGAAAGAAACCAGAATGATTCACGGTGTGAAAACCGTTTATAACGTGGAAGGAAACGGAAATGATATGGTCCTTCTGCATGGCTGGGGCCAGAACAAAGAGATGATGGGACAGATTCTTGAACACTTCAAGGATCGTTTTCGTGTCTTTGCCCTGGACTTTCCGGGCTTCGGTGAAAGCGACAATCCTCCTGAGGCGTGGGGCGTCCCGGACTATGAAGCCTTCCTGGCCGACTTTATCCATGACAACAACATCGAAAAGCCGATCCTGATCGGTCATTCCTTCGGCTGCCGGGTGGCCATCCGCTATGCGGCCGACCATCCTGATGGCGTACGGAAGATGTGCCTGACCGGTGCTGCCGGCATCCGCCCGAAACAGAGCCTGAAAGCAAAGATGCGGACAAGGGTTTACAAGGCAGGCAAGACCTTCCTGAAACTGACCGGCCAGACGAAGAAACTGGAAGAACTGCAGAAAAACAGCGGTTCGGAAGACTACCGCAATGCTCAGGGCATCATGCGGCCGACCTTCGTCAAGGTCGTCAATGATGATGTTTCACCGATCCTGAAGGATGTGAAATGTTCCGTCCTGCTGGTCTGGGGCGACCGTGACGACGCGGCCCCGCTGTGGATGGGACAGCAGATGGAAAAGGAAATGCCCGATGCCGGGCTGGCGGTTTTTGAAGGTGACGACCACTGGGCTTACTGGCACCAGGCAGCCCGCTTCAACACTGTACTGGATATCTTCCTGAAAGGAGACGCATGATGAAATTTCTCTGGCTTTTCAGCATCCTTCTGGCCGGCCTGCTGCCGGGAAGAAGGGCTTTGCATATCTTCCAGCAGAACCGCTACGAACCGGGCCGGCAGATTTCCTGGCTGAAGGAAAACCTGCACCTGATCATCGCAAAATCGGGTGACAGGACCGCTTTGATCCTGATTTCCTGCGTGGCCGGGGTGCTGCTGAAGGACCCGGCAAACCGCATTGTGCAGATTGTTTTATGCCTGCTGCTGGGCGGCCTGATGTACGCTTCGGAAAAACAGCAGAAATACATCAAGCCGCTGGTCTTTACAGCCCGGGTCAAACGGCAGATTGCCGTCATGCTTGTCTTAGGGGCGCTCGTGCTGGCTGTGCTGTATCTGTTTGACCTGAAGCTGTTATCCGTATTGACAGCGGCCGTCGGACCCTGGCTGCTGGTTTTTCCGATGTTCTGGATTACCGAACCGATTGAAGCATCGGTCAGAAACTGGTACAAGAACCAGGCAAAGAAGATCCTTGCGGACATGAATTCGCTGATCAAGATCGGCATCACCGGCAGCTATGGCAAGACATCGACCAAGAATATCATGCAGGCGATGATCTCGGAGCGCTACAACTCCCTGATGACGCCGGCCTCCTACAATACGCCGATGGGCATCACCCGCACGATCCGCGAGGAACTCAAACCCATCCACCAGGTATTTGTCTGCGAGATGGGCGCCGACCATGTCGGCGACATCACCGAACTGATGGAATTCGTGAAACCGACCATCGGCGTGGTCACTTCCATCGGCCCCCAGCATCTCAATACCTTCGGCTCCCAGGAGAACATCATCAAGGAAAAGATGCAGGAAATCGAACTGCTTCCCGCCGACGGGCTGGGCATTCTCAACTATGACAATGACTTCATTCGCCAGTACCGGGTGAAAAACAATGTGAAGACGGTCAGCTACGGCATCCGCCATACGGAAGCGGATTACGTCGCCAGGGATATTGTTTACACCCCGACAGGATCGTCCTTCACCGTCGTAAACAACGGTGAGGAACACCGGATTGAAACAAAGCTGCTGGGCGAGCTGAATATCCTGAACATCCTTTCCGCCATTGCCGCGGCAAGGTATCTGCAGGTTGACTGGCGCACGATTGCCAGAGCTGCCAAGGCCATGAAGCAGGTGGAACACCGCCTGGAACTCAAGAAGATCAACGGTTTCCGCTTCATTGACGACGCCTTCAACGCCAACCCGGCCGGCAGTGCCATGGCTCTGGAAGTGCTGTCCATGATGCCCAATACCCGCTGCATCGTGACCCCCGGCATGATTGACCTGGGCGAAAAGCAGGATGAGATCAACCGCGCTTTCGGTGCGAAGATGAAGGACAAGGCAGACCTTGTCATCCTGGTCGGCGTCCAGCAGACAAAGCCGATCTATGAAGGACTGAAGGAAAGCGGCTTTGCCATGGACCATGTACTGGTCGTGGACAAGGTCAAGGAAGCCTTTGCCTATGTCTACAGCCATCTGACCCCGCAGGATACGATCCTTTTGGAAAATGACCTGCCGGATGCCTTCAACCATTGAGTTATGGCTTACGCGGTACTGTCCACCTGGCGGTTTTCCCTGGAAGGAAACCGGCTTGCGCTGCAGGCTCTCAAAGAAGGAAAGCCTGGCTTTGAAGCGGCGTTGACAGGCGTTGAAAATGTCGAAGACAACCCCTCCTTCCGCTCGGTCGGCTGCGGCGGGCGGCCGGATAATACCGGCCATGTCCGGCTGGACGGCGGCTTCATGGACGGCAATACCCTGCATTTCGGGGCGGTTGCCTCCCTGGAAGGGTTTGCTTCACCGTCAAAAATCGCCTGTGCCTTAAGCAAGGGCGACTACAACAACTTC
>JAFWCP010000106.1 GCA_017536845.1 Solobacterium sp.
GCATCTCCTTTTATAAACCTTGTGACCATTGTCTCACAGGAACACCGGGATTGCCAGTTCTGTTTTTCCTTTTCAAAAAAGACGGTTTCCCGTCTTCATCTGCTATTTGCTGTAAACCACGTTGGGCAGGATTTCCGCCAGATTGACGCATTCCAGGCAGTCTTCCAGTTTATAGACACCGTTTCGTCCAGCGTCTTCCGGATCATAGACATTGACTGCACCGTTGTCATAGCCATACAGCAGGATGGCATTGCGAGGATTGTCTTTCGGTGCAAACGTTCCGCGGTCGGTAAACAGGATGACCAGGTCGCCATGGCGCAGCCTTGAGGCAAGCCTTTCTTCCTTTTCCGTTTCAGCCTGGATGCCGAACTGTGTCTGCAGCCTTGCAAAGGTGCCTTCCTGTGTTTCTGCCTGCCTGATTGCATCATATTCCTTTGGCGTATAGGACGCATTGCTCAGATACTTCACCACAGAAAGCTCCGCCAGTGTCCAGTCATTCTTCACGGAGGCATCGGCTGACCTGCCGTAATAAGAGATAGGTTTTGTCAATACCGTCTTTGTGATATGGCCGGTATCGTAATCTACCTCAAGCTTCAGGCCCGGCAAGGTAAAGTCATTTTCTTTCAGGATGCCGGTCACCGCGTCGTAATACACATCATTGCCGCTCTTTGTGGTAAACCAGCCTTTGATCATGGCGCCGGTGATGACGTCGAACTGGTACCAGGACTGGTTTTTCTCATAGAGCTGCACGCCTTTGACCATGTGCCCGTTTTCATCATATCTGACCCATTTGCCTTCGGTGGAACCGGGCGTTTCGTTCTGATACACATACGGCAGCCAGACATCCTTGCTTTCGGCCTTGGCGCCGTTCGCATTGGCATCCAGCCAGTACCAGGCATCCGAATCCGGGTCATAGATCTCACGGCCTCTTTCAATGCCGTAGATCTCATCGGTCAGGTTTTTCGGGTCACCTGCCGCACCCTGCTTTACCCCGTTTTCATACCAGTAAAGCTTTCCGTTTTCTTCCTTCCATTCATACCATGCGGCATACGTGCCGACTGAGAGTGCCCCTGCTGCAAGAGCCATGCTGAGGGAAATGCTCAAGACTTTGTTCTTCATAATGTTTATCTCCTTTGCCCATGAGTACGCTTCAATACCCATGCAGGTTACAGTAATACTGGAATTCCCGGAAGAAAAAGGTGAAGAAGTCTTTCTTCACCTTTGCTGTTACGGTTCAGCCAGATACCGCGGGCTGACGGCAGGAATGTAATATTCCTTATAGAAATCCTTATTCACATCTGCCGGATATACCCTTTCCGGTGTTGTCGGCACATAGAAGACATAATACGGCATGCAGTATGTGTTGACATACTCCGTCGAATAGACAAGATCAGAATACGCAATGTCATGGTCCGCAATCCCATACGTTTCCTCCAGAACAGCCTGTGCTTCTTCAAGGCTGATCAGAGGATAGTCGCCAAGATGTTCCTTCACCATGTCATGATGGATTATCAGCGATTTCAGCTTGCCTTCTTCATTGAAGTAAGCCTGGGTATTATTCAGCCGGCAGGCAGCCATGTCCCCCTCAGCAGTTCCGGTATCTTCATAAATCTCAGCATATGCATACAGGTTTTCCAGGAAGTAACGGCTCTGGCAGGCTGCTGTATAAGAAGCCTTCGGGAACAGTTCCGGGTGCCTGCCGATATACCTTTCGGCGTATTCCTTTACCTTTTCCGGATCGGTTTCTTCCGGCAGCGGGCTGTTGAAATCAATGACAACATCGCCATTGCCGTATACGTACATGACGGTTCTCCCGCCGGTGAATTTCATCGACTGGATGTATCCTTCATAGGTGAAATCCTTTTCCGTTGCCAGGTCAATGTCAAATACCTCCGCATACTGCTTTGCAATATCCAGCATTTCCTCAGCTGGCAGGCCGATCTCCATGTTTTGCGGATTGGCAAAAGGATTGTAATACACCGGCAGTGTTTCCGGCCTCACGCCTTCCGCAAACGGGCTGGCAAATACCATATCCGAAAGCACCATCGCTACATATTCATTGCTGCCCATGACACCGCCTTCCATGTAATTGTATTCCCTGATTTCCGGCAGCTCATCAATCACTTCTTCCGGAGGGATTTCCGGATTCTCTTCCGGATTGTCAATCACTTCCGGTTCTTCAGGATCAGGAGTGGTGATGACCTGCGGCTCCTTATCAGGATACAGCTGCATCAGAACCACCGCCGCAAGGACCAGGCCAAAGACAAGCAAGGCAATGCGCAGAAAAGGAATCCCCTGTTTTTCCTTCTGATACGTCATGGATTCATATAACAACGCGTCATCCATTTCTGAGAATGCATCAATGAGAAGGTCCTTGTTCTTCATATTGCATACCCCCTTTCCTGCAGCCATGTTTTCAGGGCTTCCCGCATCCTGTGCAATGTCACCTTGGCATTGGTCTGGCTCATGCCGGTAAAGGAAGCTGCCTCGGCCAACGAATCCAGCCAGAAATAACGCCGCAGAAACAGAACCCGGTTCCGTTCGGAATACTGCTTCAGGAAGACATTGATTTCACCCGCAAGCAGTTTCGCGTTCAGGTTCTCTTCCACATCATCCGGTGCTGAAAGACAGTCCGCCAGTTCTTCAAATGCCGCTGTGCCGGCATCCCCGCCGCGTTTGAGCCGATACGTATGCCGGTAGATGTCAATGGAAATCTGGCGGATGATCTTTGCCAGAAAAGCACCCAGGAACGTCGGACGGTTGGGCGGCATGATGTTCCAGGCCTTGAGATATGTATCATTCAGACATTCCTCCGACAGCCTTTCATCAATGACAATATTGCGGCTTAAGGAAAACAGGAGCCGATGGTATTTGATATCCGTTTCACTGATGGCAGACTCATTCCTTTTCCAGTAAAGGTCAACGATCTGATAATCTTCCATATGCCGGACCTCCTTTCTGTCATCAGTACGACATTGCCCAGGCAAAGGTTACACAATTTTGAAAACTTTCTTTGATTTCACCCACAAAAAAAGCGGGATCAGGAAAGCCCGTCCCACTCCTGCAGGAACCGCTCCACAAATCCATGCATATACCGGTCCCTTTCTTCCGCCATGGCTCTGGCTGTTTCCGTATTCATCATCCCCTTGAGAAGGAAGAGTTTCTCATAAAAGTGGTTCAGGGTTGCGGACTTGTGGTTCCTGTACATTTCATAGTCCATCTCTGCAAGAGGCGCATCGTCAGGATCATACAGCAGACGGCCATGGGCCCCGCCATAGGCGAATGCCCTGGCAATGCCGATGGCGCCGATGGCGTCAAGCCTGTCCGCATCCTGCACGCACTTGCCTTCCATGGTATCCGGAATTTCCGTATCCGTGCCTTTGAAGCTTACCTGGTCAATGATGTGCACAACTCTGGCAATGGTATCCTCATCCAGGTGTTCCTGACGCATGAAGGATACTGCGTGGGCCTTTGTCTTTGCCGTTTCCGGAAACAGCTTGCGGTCATCCGCGTCATGCAGGATTGCCGCAAGCGAAACAATATGGATGTCTGCCCCTTCCTGCTCGGCAATCATTACTGCCAGCTTATACACCCGTAAGGTATGGGCAAAGTCATGCCCGGATGAATCTTTTTCAAACAATGTCCTGACATATGCCAGTGCCCTTTCCATCATCCGAATACCTCCGCTGCGGCAACCACCCGCAGCACTTCAGGATCATAGTCCCCATACGCGTCAAGGAACGTCTTCGTATATGCTTCCGTATGCAGGTTGCGCTGCAGGGTCCAGACTGCCCAGTATAAATCAATGTGCCTGTCGAATACACCGGCATGGTCAAAGTCAATCAAGGCGCTGAATTCCCAGTCCTTCAGCAGGATGTTGGGCAGGCAGTAATCCCCATGCACGACCGTTTCCTCACGAAGCAGATGCTTTCCTCTTTCAAAGATTTCAAACGCTTCCTCCAAGGAGGAGATCTGAAACCATTCCGGACAGAGATCCAGGGAATTGTTGCCCTGAGCATGTCCTGCATACACATTCTGGATATATGAATCCCGAATGGCAGAAAACCCGACTGAAGAAGAGGCATGGACCTGACGGAGGATATCGGCCATGACATGGCACAGCCTGTCCGGATCTTCCAGATACCGTGGAGAGATGCAGGATTCTCCCTCCGCCTTTTCCGTCAGCATCCATCCGTCTTCAAACAGAACCGGCTTTGGGCCAAAGCCCAGCCTGTGCATGCCAACAGCGTTGCGGTACTCCCTTTCCAGGCCTTCCGCATGCTTCAGATAGTAACCTCTATCCTTATTGATATAGTATACCTCCGCTTCCTCTGAGAAGCTTCGATCCTGTATTTCACTGTCCGCAAGGTATGGTTCAAAGACAGCGGGGATTGCCTTGTTGAAATGCATCATAAGTACTCCTTTCTCTTTCCAATAGCTCATACCATTGTTTCTGCGTTTCGTGTGCTGTTTCGGAAACGGTCACAGAAGGCCTGTCATATAAACAGGCAGATACACAATTCCATCCTGTTCTTTCAGATCATCCACATGCAGGACGTACATGGTATGAAGCTGTTCCGCAAACTTATCCCTGAATTTTCTCAATGATGTCAATGTGTAGTTCTTGCCTGATTTCACTTCAATCGGAGATATATGATGCCTGTCTGTCGCTTTGGATTTCGCAATCAGGGAATCAATTTTCATGCGGCTCGATACATCCGTTTTCGATGCGTTTGCGTAAAAATATAATGCATGGCCATTCGCTGTGAGCATCTGTGCAGCCGCATTTTCAAATATCATACCCTCATTGACTTCCAGTTTACCAAAAAGGAGTCTCTTATATATTTCTTCCGTCACAATTCCATTTTCATCAAATGCATGGCTGATCAGCAGTCCTGTATCAGCCATATACATTTTAAATGCGGAATGGTCTTTGTTCAGCTTCAGGCCGATGCCGGGTTCCGTTGCGTTAAAGCATATATTCGTTATCATGGAATCCTGCAGCCAGAAAAAGGCACTTTCATAATCCCTGTATCGAGACCCTTTTCCCAAAGACGTCAGGGAAAACCTTTTTTCATGTTTGGACAGCTGGGATGGGATTTCGTCAAATATCTGTGCAACCTTGTTTGTATATCCTTCCGCATATTTTCCGATATCCGCCCGGTAAAGGGTCAGAATATCCCTTTTTACCAGATCTGCCGCTTCAAAGCTTCTGGTAAGTGAATACTCCTTCACTGCCTGCGGCATTCCTCCGACAATCAGATACTGTCTGAATAACGTCATTGCCTTGCGATGCAGGGCCTGGCCGAGCGGCCTGCGTTTTTCGTAACTGTCCCGGATGACATTCCAGAGGAGTTCCTCGTTCTGCGACCACAGAAATTCTTCAAAATCCATCGGATACATCCTGATATGCCGTTCCTCAGAGGGAATCACGATGTCTTTGACATTTTTCCTGATCGACATCAGCGATCCTGTTTCAATGTAATCGTACCTGCCGTCCGCAACAAGGTATTTGATCGCGGCACGTGCCCTTGGACACATCTGCACCTCATCAAAAATGATCAGCGATTCTCTTTCATACAAAGCAGTGCCGTAAAACGCGGAAAGGTACATGAAAAGGCTGTCAAGGTCACTCAGATTGTGTTCAAACAGCGAAGTGATTTCATTGCCTGTTTCGTTAAAGTCTATGAGCAGATAAGACCTGTAATTTTCCCTGGCAAACGCTTCCACTGAATAACTCTTTCCCACCCGTCTGGCACCGTCTATCAACAATGCTGTTTTCCCATTGTCGGACCTTTTCCACTCCAGCATTTTCTCTGTGATCTTTCTCCGCATTGTTCCACCCTCCTGTTTACTGCTCTGACCTCTGTGCTTTAAGTATAATGCACCAAATCGCGATTTTTGGCCAGCCTGTACATGGGCAATTGAAAAGTCCGCTGCCATCAGCGGACTATCCTTTCCAGTGCCTTCCGCAGAGGTTTCAGAAGAACCAGTGCGATCACGAAATTTGAAACACCGTGGACGATGTCATACGGGATGCCGGCAACCCACCATGCCACGGCAGCCGCCGGCCCGCCGATGACAAGTGTGAGCAGGGAACAGAACGCCCCGAACAGCAGGCCGAACATCGTGCACAGGAAGACGAAGAAGAAATCATCCTTCTTCCGGAAAACCTCTGTCAGCCCCACCAGCAGCGGCCACATGTAGTAGTAGACGATAGACCATGTGCCAAAGCCCCACCACATACATTCCAGGGTCGCAAACAGCAGGACGCACGGCAATGCCAGCTTCCAGGTAAAGTGCAGGGTAAAAAGCACAACCAGAAGGGTGACCAGTTCCACATTGGCGATGCTGTTGAGGGTAAACTTGGCCACTTCCAGCACGGCCGTCATCATGGCAATCAATGCCAGGCTGTATACCTTACTGCGCTTTTTCGTAGACAAACTTGTATGTATCCCCGTTTGTCACCGGCTGTTCGGAAACCCCGTACATGCCATACTCGTCATTGACATAAATTGCCCAGTAGGCATTATCTTCAGCATAGATTGCCTGTTCCCCGTTGATTTCGGTGATGAAGTATCCATACTCCCCATCTTCCCCGTCATAGGAGAAACCATCATCCTTGAGTTCATTCATCAGGTCAATCAGCACTTCCGCATCGGTATCCGCTTCGTATGTTTTTGTGTTTCCTTCGCTGTTGACGACTTCGACAACAACTTCCTTTTCCCCTTTTGCAGGCTTGGGTCTTAAGGCAAGATAGATTCCCAGCATGGCCGCAATGACCAGGACAACAAGAATCAGACGTTTGACAGTTTTGCTCATATAAAAAAACCTCCGCGTATTAGTATACTCTAATTGCTTCGGTTCTGAATGTTCAGTTTGTCGTCTTTGTTTCGAGCAGTTTTTTCAGGCTGTGAAGTTCTTTTTCCTTCTCATACCCATACACACTCTGCTTCCCGTTTTTATCGGTGAAGCTGACCATTGTGCCTTCTTCGATCACGACCTGGGCATCGTCTTTGTCCTTGAAGACAATCTTCACCGTTTCGTCATCATCCTTCCGGATAACGGCATCGGAATAGAATTTCACTTCCGACAGTTCTTTGACAAGGTCGGCCAGGGCATCCTTGTCATCAATCTCCGTTGTCTTCCTGCCGAGGGTGATCTCAGCAGATACCGGGTCCTTCAGGACAAGCTTGTCGGCAGTCAGCGGCTTCAGGCAGAAATACGGCTCGGTCAGTTTTTCGGCGGATACCACTTTGGCATAGGTTTCGACATGGCTGACGAAGTCGATATCAATCCGCTTGTACTGAATACGGGCCGTCTGGCCGGAGTTGACATTGTTCAAGGCGGTGGGATCCTCAAGAATCAGGCCTTTGCCGATGTCCATGTTCGCTCTTTCTTTCGCGCTTGTTTCAAACGGCAGAAGCCAGAATTCAAAGAAAGTATGTTCTATATCCCCGACCTGGATGACGGCGGTCTTTATTTCGTCTGCTTCGTAGGCGATGACATCCTTTGTCACTGCTTTGACTGGTTCTTCGGTCGCCGGAACGGATGAGGATACGGTTGCGGCCGTAGTGCAGCCCCCCAGCACAAGCAGGAAAGCCAATAATAATCTGCGCATAGTTCCCTCCTTCACAGTTCAAATCCTTTTTAACGATACCTGATTTTCTTCGTATATACAAGGCTTTGAAATGAACTTCTCCAAATCTTAAGAAACCTGCAGTATCGGAATTTTCCTGTTTATGATACGGATCATCCATGCGGATATGAAGAATTCCTGCCTGTCAGAACCTGTTTACTGTCTTATTTCGCACCGTCCCCGATGTAACCGCTTACACTTTCTCGCGTCAGAACCATGTTTGTGAATTGACGGTATTCACGCACAATGATAAAATTTTGGAAAAGAATAAAAAGGAGGAATCTAATTATGGGACTCATTCAGGCAGTCATCAGTGCAGCCGGATCCACCATGCGTGATCAGTGGAAGGAATATTTCTATGTTGAAGCGATTCCCGCTGATACCATCGCCGTCAAGGCAAAGAAAAAAGTACAGGGCTTCTCTTCCAACAGAGGCAATGACAACGTCATCACCGACGGTTCAATGATCGCGGTTGCGGACGGTCAGTGCATGCTTATCGTCGAAAACGGCCA
>JAFWCP010000107.1 GCA_017536845.1 Solobacterium sp.
CGGCATATCCGCGTTGCGGGCAACATAGCGCTCCGCCTTCTGCATCTTAAGACGGAAATCAGGATAGGAAATCGGTTTGAGCACATAATCCATCGCTTCCACGGAATAGGCTTCAATGGCGTACTGGGGCATGTTGGTCACAAACATCAGGGTGACGTGGGCGTCTTTCTGACGCAGCTTCCGGGCCGCGTCCATGCCGGAAATGCCGGGCATGTCAATGTCAAGGATGATGAAATCAAATTCATAATGATAGTCACGGAGAAAGGCGGCGGCATCTTCAAACATGGTGATTTCACAGCTCCTGCCGGTTTCCGCAAAATACCGTTTCAGACATTCTTCCGCTGTTTTTCTTTCCTCTTCATGATCATCCACAACCGCAATCCGCATACTGTTTCCCTCTTTGTTCACATTATTATAACCTGATTTGCCAGCCTGGATACCGGATTTGCCAGCCTTGTTTTTTTCTTCCTTTTCCCTGCTATACTCTCCCTGCGAAAAGCAAAGGAGAAAAACATGTCAGAAAAGAAAAACAGAAAGATCCGTATCTGCGACGGAAAGAGAATCAGACGTCCCAACCGCTTCGGCTTTGCCCTGATGACCCTGCTGACCGTCATCGTACTGGCGGTTACCGTTGTTGCAAACGGCCTGAAGGATTACTTCGGCGTCGTTGACAATATCGTCTTCGCCAAGGCACCAACCGGCGCCACGGTGGATGATATCACCGAACAGGCCAGGGCCATCACCCTGGAAGAAGCCCGGGAAGGCATTGTCCTGCTGACCAACAAGAACAGCACCCTGCCGTTAAAGGAAACAAAGATCAACGTCTTCGGCCGCGGCAGTTATTACGCAACCTTCGGCGGCACCGGTTCCGGTTCCGGCGGCACCAACTACCTGTCCGTTTATGACGGCCTGAAACAGGCTGGCTTCGAACTCAACGAAGACCTGATTTCCTTCTATGCCGAAAACGCGAAGCAGACAGTAAGCATGGGCCTTGTCGGCACTGACTTCGGCCTTTACGAAAATCCGGCAGAAGACCTCTCAGCCGACCTGATCGACCAGGCAAAAGCCTTCTCCGATACTGCCGTCTATGTAATCTCCCGGGTCGGCGGTGAAGGTGATGACCTGCCCCTGGATACCGCTGCCTATTATGGCGGTCAGGCCGGCAGACATTATCTCGAACTCAACGCGGCCGAAGAAAGCATGCTGGAAATGCTGAAAGGGAATTTCGACAAGGTTGTTGTCGTCCTCAACTCCACCAACGCCATGGAACTCGGTTTCCTGGAAGATGACAAGGTTGACGCAGCCCTCTGGAGTGAGTGCTATGGCTCGGTCGGCACCGTTGCCCTGGGTGAAATCCTGAACGGCAAGGTAAACCCCTCCGGCCGGACAACCGATACCTTTGCCTACGAAGCGGAAAGCAGCCCCACCTGGTACAGCTTCGGCGGTTATGATTACACCAACGTTTCCTACACCAATGCCGGCGCCATGGCCGGCACCGGCGATGCCCTGGCCGGGGCGGACGCGTTCCACTATGTCAAATACAACGAAGGCATCTATGTCGGCTACCGTTACTATGAAACCGCCGCTGCCGATGGCTTCATCGATTACGAAACAACCGTCCAGTTCCCCTTCGGCTTCGGCCTGAGCTACACCGACTTTGAACAGACCCTGGACAGCGTCACCAACGATGGCAGAACCATCACCGTCAATGCCACCGTCACAAACACCGGCAGCACGGCCGGCAAGGATGTCGTTGAAGTATATTACAATGCCCCGTATACAGAAGGCGGCATTGAAAAAAGTGAAGTCGTGCTGGCCGGCTTTGCCAAGACAAAGCTTCTGAACCCGCAGGAAAGCGAAAAGGTCACCATCACCTTTGCGGTGGAAGACATGGCATCCTATGACTACAGCGGCATCAAGGCTAAAGGCGGCGCCTACGTCCTGGAAGCCGGCGAATACGACATCCGCCTGCAGCGCGACAGCATAACATGATCGACCATGCGCCTGTGACGATTGAAAAGGATGTCATCTTCAGTGATGACAAAGACGGAAAGCGCGAAAGTGATCACATCACCGCCGTCAACCTGTTCGACGATGTCACAGCCCAGGGCAATGTCACCTATCTCTCCCGCGCCGACTGGGCCGGCACCATGCCGAAACAGCGTGCCGCATCAAGTGAAGAAGCATCGCCCGAAATCGTCGAAGCCCTGACCAATCCTCGGACCGTGCTGGCTGATACATCCAGAGCGGACTGGAAAACAACTGACAGCGGACTGAAGCTTACTGACATGAAAGGCGTTGCCTATGATGATGAAAAATGGGACCGGCTGATTGCCCAGATCTCGAAGAATGAACTCAAGACACTGATTTCCACCGGCGGCTGGCAAACAGCAGCCATCCCCTCCATCGGCAAGGCCCGCTACCTTGAATGCGACGGTCCCAACGGCATCAACAACCTCATGGCCGGCATCTTCAAAGGCATCAAGGGCAACATGTACACCAACCAGGCCATGCTGGCACAGACATGGAACGCTGACCTGGCCTATCAGAAAGGCGTTGTCTATGGCAAGGAAGCAAAGGTCTACGGCGTCGCCGGCATCTACGGTCCGGCCGCCAACATCCACCGCAGCCAGTTCTCCGGCCGCAACTATGAATACTATTCCGAAGACGGTTTCCTCTCCGGCATCATGGCGGAAAGAGAACTGACCGGCATCAAGGAATCCGGCGTCTACTGCTACTTCAAGCACTTTGCCGTCAACGATCAGGAAACCAACCGCGACCATGGCGGCCTTGTCACCTGGCTGAACGAACAGGCCCTGCGTGAAGTCTACCTCAGAGGCTTCGAAGTTGCCGTCAAGGGCGGCAATGCGACCGGCATCATGTCTTCCTTCAACCGCATCGGCACCACGCCGACAGCGGAAAG
>JAFWCP010000108.1 GCA_017536845.1 Solobacterium sp.
CAACGGATAAGTACAATAAGGACTGCATTGTCAAAATCTGCAAGACACTTGAACAGGTCATCAGGTATTTTGGCAGTGAAGGCTATAAGGAACACAGATTATCCATCTGCCGCAAAATAGATATGCCTTATCTTTTTGAGATTGCCGATACGATTGAGAAGTACAGGTTTAATAAGGGTATCAGATTTGTATACGGCAAGGGAAAGCATAAACATCAGATTCAGAAATGGTATGACGAACTGAAGGAATGCTCAGTGCGCATCCTTAAATATCTGATGTACTACGATATTCTGGAAGAACGCAATTCCTTTTCAAAGATTGACTGGGATGCCACTTTCATGAACATGAAATATGACTACTATAACAAGACCGGCGTCTTCAAGCCGGGATATAATGTGCAGTTCGGCAACTGCAGCGGATTCATCTGGGATATTCTGATCAGCCCTGACCGTAATGACATGAATACCTTTATTCCCCTGATGGAGAAACACCGCTTCAATTATGGAAGCCTGCCGAAAAGGGTGCCGGCAGATGCGGGATACGGCAGCTTCGACAATTACAGGTTCTGCAAGGATAACGGCATTGAACTGTTCATGAAGTACCCCGGATATGAAGCGAAAAAAGAAAAGGTCACGGAAAAGAACAGGTTCAAATCAAGACACTTCGGCAGGAATGAAGAAGGCATGCCGGTGTGTCCGGCCGGACATGCATTCCATATAGAAAGTACGAGGACTGAAACCAGGGGCGAATATCCCCGGCAGATGCAGACGCTGGCGAATGACCACTGTCAGGGCTGTCCACTGAAATCCAAATGTACGAAATCAGCAGGAGGCCGGAAGGTGCAGCGCTGTGTGGAACTGGAAGGTTATCAGGAAGAAGTGGATCGTAATCTTGAAACAAAGCAGGGAAAAGAACTGATGCAGGTACGTCAGGTCTACAGTGAAGGCTTCTTCGGAGACATGAAAATGAACTGGAAGGCTGACAGACTGCGCCGGCGCGGAGAATCCGGTGTAAAAGTTGAGATATATGCGTATGCCCTGGGCAAAAACATGCGCAGATTCCATAAGTTATACTGGCAGGCTGTTGAGCGTAAGGAGAATCTTCAGGAAAAAGCAGACAGCCTCATTGCGTTTGTCCGCCAGAATATAGCAAATACCTGCCACGCATAAGCTCAAAAAAAAGATTTTCCCACCAGGGTGTTTTCAGTGCGCCCATTTTTGCGTTCAGGAGGACTGTGAGAGCTGCATATTATTGCCGAAAGGCCGGGCCACACCATTTTCTGGTGCTCTGTTTGTCTCTCGTAAAATAAAAAGGACTGTAACAGCCCTCGTGCCAGCCGATTGGCACTAGTCGTTACAGCCCCTTTTTACATAGCGTATCGGAGATGACGGTGTGGCTTTGCTGAAGGGATGAGATAAACGAAGCTGTCCTGAATGTTTACCTTTGAATAGCTATCCGGCATGTTTCGTGCGAAATTCGCGTCATAATCCGCCGTATCTGAAGAATTCTTGTCGTATACGGCAGGATACGTTAAGAAACTGGCGTATCATCCGCCGCATGCCGTTTTCGAAAAACACAAGAAGTGCCATAACAGCCAGCTGCCTGTTACAGGCACCGGTATTGTTATGGCACTTCTGTCTGAAAGATGATGGCTAAGCGGCATTCCTGTTCTGTTTCAGGATGTACGAAAGCCTTAATGACGACGCCACTGGTCACGGGGATCCGGCAGTGAAATCAGTTCGATGGCATGCGCTTCCAGTTCTGCTTCCCTGCCCCGGTAGCCATCCATTAACAATGTCATCAGATGGATCGGATGGCCTTCTCCGGTCAGGATGCCGTTATAGCATCTGCAGCATGTGCAGACAACCGGCTGTACCGGATAGCTTTCCACATTTTCTTTCATCAACATCTTCCTTGTATGTTCACCAAGGTGGGAAATGTGGTCGACCTGGTCAACGGTATCTTTGTGCTTCTGTGTCTCAAAATGCAGGGTGCCGCAGTAGATGGAATGTTCTCTGCTGAAGGCGGCTTCTTCATAATCGATATGCATCTTCATCAGAAGGCTTCTGACCGCATCGTGGATTTCCGGGTGGCTGCGGTCCCGCCAGCAGTCCTGCAGGCTGACATGCATGCCGGTATAGTCCGGAAAAACAAAGTCGGGATCTTCGTTGATGATTTCCCAGAAACTCTTTGTCTGGAATTCCTTCTTTTCGATTGTTTCCCGGCAGGCCTGGCAGAAATAGATGCCGGTGCCGTCTTCCGGGCTGTGTTTGTCGTAATGGCAGCAGCCGGCAACTTCCATCCCATGGGAACGGGCATATTGGACAAGGGCTTTGGCCGAAACCGCATCAATGCGGTTGAATGAACAGCTGGGATAATAGATATACATAATCGTCCTCCGGTATTATTGTAAACCAATCATGCATCAGGGAAAAGAAACAGGCGTTTGCCTGACAATCACTTTCATCATGACCAGATACAGGAAAACCAGTATAATAAACTTGAATTCCGGGATAAATTTTCCGGATGATCATATCAGCATGATAAGAGAGGAATAGTACTATGGAAAAATATGTCAGGCCGGAAATGGAAATCATCAGTCTGCCGAAGGTGGATACCATAAGGGACAGCGGTCAGATAGCACAACCGGTTCCTGCGGATAACGAGTTACCAACGCTTCCGATTTCACCGAGCAATTGACAGTCAGAACAGACAGAGCAGACGCTTTGTCTTTTTTCTTGCTTGCAAAGCCTGAATAATGTATGAACAAAGACATCTGCGGCAAACCAAGGTATACTGATGATTAAGAAATACCGAAAAAATAAGGAGGCAGACATGAACAGCATCATACAGTACGGTATTCTTTCCACGGCATCCATTGTCCCGCGTTTTGTGCACGGCATGAACCTCACCGGCACAGGGGCTGTGCGTGCCATCGCGTCCCGCAGCATGGAAAAAGCAGAAACAGCTGCCCGGCAGCTGAACATCCCTTATGCACATGACGACTACCATGCCATCCTGGCAGATCCTGAAATTGACGCTGTATACATCCCGCTGCCAAACAGCCTCCATTACCCTTACGCAAAAGAAGCCTTGCTGGCGGGAAAGCATGTCATCTGCGAAAAGCCGTTTGTCCTGCACGCGGAACAGGCAGAGGATCTGATGAAGCTGGCAGAAGAGAAAAAACTGTTTCTGACAGAAGCGGTCAAGTCCCCGCATCTGCCGGTGTATCAGAAACTGAAGGAACTCCTGGATGAGAAAAAGTACGGCGAACTGCGTTTCATGGAGTTCAAGCAGTCCTACACAAGCGGGCCTTACCTGGAAGGATGGAACCGGCAGAAGGAATATGGCGGCGGTGTCCTGTACGGCAACGAAGCGTATTTCTTCACCATGGCCCAGTATCTTGGCGGCCGGATTGTTTCATGTAATGGGACATTGTCACGCGGCAAAGGGGAAACGGAAGACCAGTTCAGCATCAGTGCAAGGCTGGAAAACAACGCCATAGCGGTGCTGGATGTGTCCGTCAGGGTTCTCTTCAACAACGGCCTGGTCATGTATCTGGACAAGGCAAGGATTGAAGTGCCGGACTACTGGAAGGCTGACCGTGCTTATATTTATGAAGGAAACACACTTGCTGAAA
>JAFWCP010000011.1 GCA_017536845.1 Solobacterium sp.
TCCGTGATCTCTGCCTTTTCATCCAGGGCGATGATCAGCACCGGGCGGGTGTAGTGAAGGCCCGGGGTCAGATAGGTGTAGAAGCTTCTTCTGCAGCCGTTGATTTCAACCGTTTCTTCAAACAGTCCCGACAGCAGGCAGGCCTTCATGTCATGGGGATTGATGTCCAGGGTTCCCATATCGTCGGGAAAGTTCCTGATTTCGAGCATATGGACCTCCTCTTATCTTAATACATCGGGAAGACGGTCATGACCCAGGCAACGGAAACAACACACAGGATCAGGGCCGGGATCAGTGACTGCTTGAGCAGTGACTTGATATCATAGCCGCCGGATGCCATGCACATGGGGACGGCGGGGGTTGCCATCGGGGTGGCGAAGGAGCTCAGGCAGGCAGCCTGGACAAGCAGGATGATGCCGACCGGGTTGGCGCCCATGGCCTTGCATGCCAGAATCGCAATCGGGATGAAGATGATCATGACGGTTCTGTTCATCATGATCTGGGTCAGGATAAACGGCACAATGAAGAAGACAAAGCCGATCAGGTACTGGTTATTCAGACTGTTGGCAAAGGAGGCAAGAGCCTGGCCGACAACATCACCGGCACCGGTTTCCGCCAGGGCGCCGCCCATGGAAAGGGCACCGACGAACAGGAAGGCCATGGGCCAGTTGATGGCGCCGATTGCTTCTTTCTCGGAGAGGACGCCGAACAGGACCATTAAGAGAGCACCGGTAATGCAGATGACCCAGACAGGAATCTTCAGCTGTGGCTGGAACAGTAAGGCAGCAGTGGTCAGGAAGAAGATCAGGTAGCCGGCTTTTTCCTTAAAGGGAGAGAGGGCCTCTTTGGTATCCTTGCGTTCCTGCAGTTCACTGACCTTGACCGGCGGTTCATCCGGCGCGATCTTTGTCGCAAACAGGATGCAGTAGATCATCATGGCGATCATCATCGGCAGACGGGCCTTCATCGGATCGGTCAACGCAACGGTAAACGCGGTGTAGTCATTGGCTTCGAGATAGCCGTTCATTTCCGCAAATACGGTAGCCCCGCCGCCTAAGGGAAGTGTGGAAATCGTGGAGATGGAGATCATGGCCAGAGGGAAGAGCACCTTGGAAGGCTTGATGCCAAGCTCTTCACAGGAAGCGATGAGCATCGGTGCCATGATGCCGTAGACGATGACCGAGCTCTGGATGAACTGGGCCAGGATGGCAGTGATGACGACATAGCCGAACATGACCCTTGTCAAAGACCCTTTGGCGATCCTGTTCACGGAAGCAGCGCATTTCTTTACGAACTGGGTGCGGTTGAATCCTGCCGCAACCACGAACATCGACAGCATCATGATGCCGTTGGCATTGCCGAAGTAGCCGGCAGCGGTTTCCGGCCTTAAGCAGCCGGTGATGACGAACAGTACCATGCTGAGCATGGCGGTTAAGCCCATGGGCAGTTTTCCGATGACGTAGCTGATCATGGTCAGCACGCAGATGATAAGACAGATTGTCAGCTTCATGATTTTCCCTTTCTTTTGCTTTTCAGAATTGATGCTTTTCTCTTGTCAGTCTTTTATACGTAGCGGCAGACGTGGTCGACCGCGATGTCGGAGAAGCCATAGGCTTCGGCTTTGGTCAGTTTTCCATTGCATATGTCTTCCATGGTGCCAAGCAGCTGTTTGCCTGCTTCCTGGAAGGTAATTTCACCGCGGATGATGCCGGAGAGGTCAACGTCCATGTTGTCTTCCATGCAACGGTAGGTTCTTTCGTTGGCAGTGACTTTCAGCACCGGGGCAATGGCGTTGCCGGTCGGGGTTCCGCGTCCGGTTGTGAAGATCACGCACTGGCAGCCTGCGGCCACCATGCTGGTGACGGAAGAGATGTCATATCCGGCCGTATCCATGACGATGGCACCACGCTTTGTCGGCCGTACTGCCTGTTCGAGCACTTCGACAATCGGCCTTGTGCCGCCCTTGCGGATGCAGCCTAAGCTCTTTTCATCCAGGGTGGAGAGGCCGCCGGCTTTATTGCCCGGGGTGGGCTGGCCGGCCCGGCAGTCCTGCCCGGCCGCTTTGAGGTGTTCTTCATAGTCCTTGCAGACCTGGATGATCTGGTCATGGATTTCCGGGGTTGCCGCCCTTCTTGCCAGGACGTGTTCGCCGCCGATCCATTCAATGGACTCGCTCATCATGGTCGAAGCACCAAGATCAACCAGCAGGTCGCTGAGTTCGCCGACCGCCGGGTTGGAAGCGATGCCGCTGGTCGCGTCGGAGCCGCCGCATTCAATTCCCATTAGCAGTTCGGAAATGTCGAACAGTTCCTTCTGCTGCATGCCGGCTTCTGCTGCCATGTCTCTGGCGGCTCTGACCGCCTTTTCAATGGTTTTCAGGGTGCCGCCTTCTTCCTGGATGCCGAAGGAGACAACCGGTTTGGCGGTCATTGCCTGGATCTTTTCCCTTAAGGCTTTGTGGCCGACGGTTTCACAGCCAAGGCCGATGATCACAACCCATAGACATTGGGATTGCAGGCAAAGCCGGTCAATACCTTCTGCGACATGGCCGTATTTGCAGCAACGTCTGAACAGCCGGTGTTGAAGACGATGTTCACCGCGCCTCTTACCTGGCTGGCGACGATTCTTGCGCTTTCACTGCCGCA
>JAFWCP010000109.1 GCA_017536845.1 Solobacterium sp.
AGCCAAGCATACGCTTTCTCCGTCTGCCCAAGGCAGAGCTGTTCCATGGCTCGCACCAGGATGCCGGCCTTGACCTCTTCCGGAAGGTCTGTTTCCTCCTGCGCACAGGCCAGGATGTACTGTTTCAGATCTTCCCTGAACCGATCAGGGCTGATGCCGTGAAGCTTTTCCCTCATGTTTTCAAGCAGTTCCGGCATACGGCTGCCTTTCAGGATCCGCTTCACCGCTGCTTTGCGCAGCAGGCAGGCATTCTTCCTCTCCTTGGTCGGATTGCCTTCTGATGTACCGCACAGCTGTCCGGCCAGCAGCGTCACCTGACGGCTGTTTCCGATATACAGGGTGCCATGTACCCGGGATGCCCTGATCACTTCCCGGTACTCGTCATATCTGCTGTCATCCTTCTCTTGGATCTCTTCGATCAGGATGCCGGGGAAAAAGGTGTTGATCATCTCCAGCTGTCTGGATGGTTTTCTTGAACAGGCCAGGTCATACAGGCGGACGCATGTTCCGTAATTGAATTGTTTCATTTCCGTACCTCCTGTTAAGGCAGCGGAAAAATCTGCGAATTCCCGGAACACGTAAAAAACCGGTTTGCACCGGTTTCATGGAGAGTCTTTACGCTTCGTTTCTTTCGTCAAGTCCGGCATAGCCGCGGGGAACGCTGACGGACTGGTAGGCAGGACGCATGATCTTGTCTTCATTGATCAGCTGTTCCAGACGGTGGGCACACCAGCCGACAACCCTTGCCATCGCAAAGATCGGTGTGTACAGTTCGACCGGAATCCCGAGCATCTGATAGACAAAGCCGCTGTAGAAGTCGACATTGGTGCAGACGCCTTTGTAGATTTTCCTTTCCTGACGGATCAGGTCAAGGCCGTTGGCGGCTACCCTCTTATACAGGTCGAACTCATCGCTGAGCCCTTTGTCTGCCGCAAGCCCTTCGGCAAACTTTTCGAGGATGATGGCTCTCGGGTCGGAAAGGGAATACACCGCATGGCCGACGCCGTAGATCAGTCCGGAACGGTCATAGGCTTCCTTATGCAGGATCTTCTTCAGGTAGTCCCGCAGTTCTTCATCGTCTTTGAGATCACCGACATTGGCATGCAGGTCAGCCATCATCTCCATGACCTTGATGTTGGCCCCGCCATGACGAGGCCCTTTCAGGGAAGACAATGCCGCGCCGATGACGCTGTAGGTGTCGGCACCGGAGGAAGTAACAACCCTTGTCGTAAAGGTCGAGTTGTTGCCGCCGCCGTGTTCCATATGCAGGATAAGGGCTGCATCGAGCGCCCTGGCTTCCAGCTCTGTATAGCTGCTGTCCGGCCGTAACATGCGCAGGATGTTTTCCGCCATGGAAATCGAACGGTCGGGCCGGTGGATGTACATGCTGCCGCGCTGCTGGTAGTGGTTATAGGCATGGTAGGCATATACCCCCAGCATCGGGAAGATGGCAATCAGCCGGATGGACTGGGACAGCACGTTGTCCAGTGATGTATCAGCCGCCTTTTTGTCATACGATGCCAGGGTCAGCACGCTGCGGGTCATGGAATTCATGATATCGCGGCTGGGTGCCTTCATGATGACATCGCGGACAAAGTTGGTCGGCAGGGTGCGGTTGATGGATACCATTGACCTGTATTCCATCAGCTGTTCACGGGTCGGCAGTTCCCCGAACAGCAGCAGATAGGAGATTTCCTCAAAGCCGAAAAGGTCTCTTCCGGCTATGCCTCTGACCAGGTCATTGACATCATACCCGCGATAGCGCAGTTCGCCGTCACAAGGCACGGCAACGCCGTCAACGATCTTCTTGGACGTCACGGTGGAAATGTTGGTCATCCCTACCAGGACGCCGTTGCCGTTGATGTCTCGCAGTCCGCGCTGGACATTCTTTTCCAGATAGACGGAAGGTTCTATCCGGAAACTGTCCATATGCGCCGCCAGCTGGCGGTCGGAATATCCCTTTGTTTCTTCTACAACATCCTTAAAAGGCGGTCGTCTTACTTCCATTTCATACCTCCTGTTTCCCTGCATGCAAGCAGATTGGGTGATTTTATCACAGTAAAGCGGCACGGTCAATGCGAATCCATGTATTTTTATCATCCAATTACAAATTAAAATGCTGACAAAGAATTATATTTGTCATTGACAGGATTTTTGTCATTGGCGATACTTAAAGAACAAGGAGAAATATCCATGTTTACTGAACGTTTTCTGCAGCTGTTCAGGCTGCTTGGCCTGACCCCCAAACAGCTTGCGGCTGCCCTGCATTATGATCCGTCCAACATTTCCCGGCTGTTGAGCGGCAGGCGGGTGCCGGCCCCTTTCGGCACCGGGGCCCAGCGGCTTTCCGACGGGATTGTCAGAATCGCTTTTGAGAAAAAACTGCAGAAGGAGCTTGCCGTGCTTGTCGGCAGGGAAGCCCATACGCCTGCCGACCTGTCCAAGGCCGTGCTGGCCTGGCTGTTTGAAGACTGCCAGGCTTCCATGCAGCGGGCAGAAAAGCCGAAATACCCGTTCCGCAGCTTCGGGGAAAAGCTGGATGCCTTGATGACGCTGGGCGAGATCAGCAATTCCCGGCTGTCCCGCCTTATGGCCATCGATACTTCCTACATCAGCCGTTTCCGCAACGGCCTGCGTTCTCCCCGTTCCAACCCGCAGATGATGCACAATCTCTGTGAGGTGCTCTGCCAGCGCATCGTGGACAAAAACCGCCTGGCTTCTCTGGCTTCCCTTCTCAAGGTCAGCGAAGATGACCTCAAAGAGGAAGAAGACGCTGTCCGCCTTCTGCATGACTGGCTGTTTGACATCGAAAAGGAAGACAGCTCTTCCGACATTGAACAGCTCGTGGAAAGCATCCGTTCCGTACCGGCGGTATTCCCCGATGTGCCGGTGCCGCCTGTTGTCGTGCAGGATACCTACCGGGGGACGGATGGCCTGCGCAATGCCGTGGTCCGTTTTCTTGTCACCGCCCTGGAAACCGGCGCCAGGGAGCTTTGGCTCTACAGCGACCAGGACATGGAATGGCTGACGGGAGACCCTGCCTTTTTCGTCTTATGGGCGTCACTGATGCAGAAATGCGTCCTGAACGGCATCCATATCCGTATCATCCATACCCTCGAAAGAGATGTCCGGGAACTTGTCAATGCCATCTCCGGCTGGCTGCCGCTCTACCTTTCCCGCTGCATCACTTCCTATTACTGTCCACGCAGCCGGAACACCCATTTTTCCGTCAGCATCTTCCTTTGTCCGGATACCGCCGCCGTCAGCGCCGGCAATGTCGTCGGCCGGGAAACGCAGGACGGCATCTATCACTACCACACCGATCCGGATTCCCTGGACGCATGGAAGCAGATGTACCTTTCCCTGCAGAAGGAAGCCCACCTGCTTGTCCGCATGAGCCCTCCCCGGGAGCTTTCCTTTGCGCCGGATGAAACATCCGTTCTGCGGGAGAACTTCTCGCCGGCCACCCTGCCCGAAGCCACGCTGGCAAAAATGCTGGCAGGAAATCCGCAGGCTGGCGAAGTCATTGCGGCATACCGGCTGCAGAAGCAGGCCTTTGAAACCGCCCTTATGACCGGAAGGATTGATGAATATGCCGCTGTTGACAAAGATGCCGGCCTGACCATTGCCGGGGTGCATCTTTCCTATACCGATGAAACGTTCCGGGAACACGTTGAAAACGTCATCCGGCTTTGTGAGCTTACGGCCTATCAGGCCTGGCTGCTGCCGGAGATGCCTTTTCCGGATACGGCCATTTCCGTTGCCAGAGACAGCGTTGAAGTGACCCGCCGCCTCGCCCCGGCCGCGACTTTCCGGATCAGCCATCCGGCCCTGTGCGCGGGCTTTACAGCATATATTGACCACCTGCGCAGGACCCTGTCAATCCAGGATCTGCAGCAGCTGCTGAAGTGACAGAACCGTCACCCGAACAGCTGATGTTCTGTTCTATAATAGTAACCGGAGGTATCTGTCATGGCATATCTGCTGATCCCGGCCGTTTTCTGGGTCGTATTCTTTATTTCCTTTTTCCGCAACCGGGCCCGCATGCGCAATGCGTTTTATCTGTTTGCCGCCCTTGCCGTTTCAGCCATCACGGCTGTGCTGTTTGTGGCCGATGCCTATGCCGATATTGCCGTCTTTGTCTTTGCCGTCATGGTTGTGGTGGTCCTTCTTTCGGTTCCTGTTATGCTGGTGCTTAACGGCATCACGATGATCCGCAATGAAGGCCGCTCCATCCCCAACCTGCTGAGCATGCTGTTCGGCATCCTCATCGGGGCCGGGGAAATCGCCTTTATCTTTGCTGCAATCTCGACATACGGGGCGTACCAGGCCAATATCATCTACCGGCTGATCACGGCCTTCGGCTGCGCCGTCTTCTACCTTTCGGTTGTCTTTGTCTGTTTCATGATCTATACCCTGTTCATCCAGATCATCCCCCACGTACGTGACTTCGATTACCTGGTCGTGCATGGCTGCGGCCTGTTAGGGGGAGAGAGGGTATCCAAGCTGCTTTCCGACCGGCTGGACAAAGCCATCAAGGTATACCGGAAAGACAAGACAAAGCCCAAGATCATTGCCTCCGGCGGGCAGGGGCCTGATGAAAAGGTATCTGAGGCAAAGGCCATGGCGAAGTATCTGGCTGCCCATGGCGTTAATCCGGAGGACATCATCGAAGAAGACCGGTCCATGGATACAAGGGAAAACATCATCAACTCCAAAAAGATCATTGACGCACAGGAAGGCCGCAAGCGGACGGCCCTGATTTCCAGCAACTACCACGTCTACCGCTGCCTGGTGCTTGCAAAACAGGAAGGGCTGCGCTGTACGGGCATCGGTTCGCACGTTGCCTGGTACTACTGGCCCAGTGCTTTGATCCGAGAATTTGTCGCTGTCATCGTCATTCCCGAGAACCTGATTTTGTTTCTGATCGGGCTGATTGTCTCGATGGTGCCGGCCGTGCTGATATGAAAAACAGGTCAGACGACCTGTTTTTTCAGCTGTACCGGCACGGCAGGTTTGACATGGCGTGCACGCTTATCAGCAATGTTGAAATATTATGGAGATATGCTGCTGTGGCCGCAGGCATCAGGCCGAAGGCACCCAGCAGGATAAGCCCGGAATTGAACGACAGGATAAAGCGGTAATTGTTTTTCAGCCTGCTTTCCAGGGCATCGGCAATGTCCTTGATGTCGCGCAGGGCATACAGGCTGTCCATGGCAATCGTCACATCCGCGATTTCCCTGGCAATGACAGCCCCGTCACTGACGGCAATCCCGCAGTCAGAGGCAGACAAGGCCGGGGAATCGTTGATGCCGTCCCCGACCATGATGACCTTACGGCCATCCTGTTTGGCCTTTGTCACGTAGGCAGCCTTTTCTTCCGGCAGCACCTCGGCATGGAATTCATCCACCTGCACAAGGCCGGCAACCGCCTGGGCCGTGCGGAAGGAATCACCGGTCATCATGACCGTATACAGCCCCCGCTCCTTCAGGCCGGCGACAATCTCAGCCGCTTCAGCCCGGATCGGGTCATCGATGCACATGACCGCCGCCAGTTCCCCGCCGATGGCCATATACAGCAGGCTGAACATCCGCGGCAGGGAATCAAACCGTTCCCGGTCTTCTTCCCGGATCGTGCAGTGTTCATCTTCAAAGACAAAGTGATAGCTGCCGACAACCACCTTTTCCCCTTCAATCGAACTGGCGATGCCATGGGCGACAACATATTCCACCCGGGAATGCATTTCTTCATGGACAAGGCCCCGTTTCTTCGCTTCAAGGACAACCGCGTTGGCAATGGAATGGGGATAGTGTTCTTCCAGACATGCCGCAATCCTCAGCATTTCGTTTTCATCCCGGCCACCAAAGGGAATCACGGAAGCCACGGTCGGCACCGAATGGGTCAGGGTGCCGGTCTTGTCAAAGACGATGGTCTTTGCCCGGGCGATGTTTTCCAGATACTTTCCCCCTTTGACAGTCATGCCGGCCGCCGCGCACTGGCGCATGGCGGAAAGCACGGAAATCGGCATGGCCAGACGCAGGGCACAGGAATAATCCACCATCAGGACGGCCATGGCCCGGGTGACATTTCCGGACAATGCCCAGGTAAGCCCGGTTACCAGCAGGCTGACCGGCACCAGCCGGTCAGACAGGCCGGCTGCCCTGTCTTCCGCTTCCGACTTCAGCTTTTCCGAATCTTCAATCATTGTGATGATGCGGTCATAGCGCCCGCTTCCCATGGTCCGGGCAACCCGGACAAGGCACTGGCCCTCTTCGACAACCGTGCCGGCATAGACAGCCGACCCTTCGCTTTTGTAAACCGGCAGGGACTCACCGGTCAGCGAAGACTGGTTGACGCTCATTTCACCTTCTGTCACCGTGCCGTCGAGCGGGATGACGTTGGATGTACGGACGATGATCTGATCGCCTTCCTTCACATCCTGGATCGGCACCAGCACTTCTGCGCCATCCGCCGTCTTCAGCCAGACATTGTCCACATTCAGGGCCATTGACCTGGCCAGTTCATCCACCGAACGGCGGTATGTCCATTCCTCAAGAATCTCACTGAGCCGTAAAAGGAACATGATGGAACCGGCTGTATTGCTTTGTCTTTGCAGGAGTGCCATCGAAATGGATGCAGCATCCAGGATAGGTACTTCCACCTTGCCTTTGAGAATCGTTTTTGCGGCATTGACCAGATACGGCACTGCCTTGACGACATTCAAGGCAAACCGTACCGATGCCGGCAGGAACATGCGCGTGAAAAGATGGCGCAGGACATGGAAATACAGCTTCTCTTCATATTCACGGTTGAGCTGGCGGCTGCCGGTATCAGGCTGCAGGCCGCAGGCATCATAGTCAAACGCCTGCAGGGCAGCGATCAGCGGTGCCCGCTGTTCAAAGAGGATCACCGCGTTGCCGGTGCGTTCGGAAGCCGTCACCTTGCGTACGCCTTTCACCTGTTCCAGGCAGCGTTCCAGGACATCCGCCCTTTCCATGGTCAGCCTGGGACCGCAGAGATGAATCCGCAGGCGGCCTGCGGATTCATGCAGGATGATGCATTTCATTCGGCGTCTTTCTTCGCCTCGTTCAGAATGGCACGGGCATCTTCGATGATCTGCGCCTCTTTGCGCAGCACCCGCTCATCATTGATTTCCTTTGCGTCTGCGTATATGTCTTCGCAGTTTTCCTTCAGGGTTGTGGCTGTTTCAATCACCGCGTCAGTCCCGCGCAGCACGGCTGCGGTCAGATGGGTATATACCTTTTTCGCATCCTCGCTTGTCAGCAGCCTGACCCCTGCCGTTCCGAGCAGAAAACCATAGGCGAGCAGTCTCGTCTTCATCCAGTTCCTGTTTCAGACCTCCTTTTTTACCAGCATATTATAAGTTAGTTATGCAAAACTAACAAGTTTCATTTTCCAATGTGATGCGATCTTTCATGCCGTGGTAAAGCCGCAGGGCAATGCTGAAGACGGTGCAGTCCTGGAAAGAGCGCGGGTTCAGGCCAGTTTTCGCATGGATCCGGTCCAGCTGGTACTGCAGGGTGTTCTTATGGACATACAACGTTTCGGCACTGTCTTTCAGGGACATGCCGCTCTGGCAGTAGACATTCAGAATTTCGATTTCCTTTGTGCTCAGCTTTCCGAGCGTCTTGGCGACATATGCCTGTCTTGTTTTCTCTGACGTATCCGTTAACAGCAGTTCAAGGAACAGGCTTTCGAATTCGGTATATGTCCCTTCCCCGCTTCTTAAGGCAGCCAGGGCGGCCCGCCAGGATTCATGGATGCGGGTGATCCTGCGCCGGCTGCCGACGCCGATGCGTTCAAAAGGCCCGGCCAGTTCCCGGATGCGGGCACGATGTTCCGCAAAGGTTTCTTCCTTGATGATCAGGATATGGTAATTGGGATAATCAAAGCCATAGAAAGACGCCGGGAACGACGCCAGCTGTTCTTCCAGGTCATTCTGCCTGACGGTAAAGTCGCTGTTTTCTTTTCCTGAGGCAAACACAACGACACGCAGTTCATCCTGGTAGGTAAGCTTTCTTTCTTCCAGAAAGGGAACCAGGAATTCCCGGCTGATCTGCTCTTCACGCATAAGTGCCTTGACGACGTAGGACTGCTCGGCTTTCTGCCATTCTTTTGACGCTTCGACTTCTCTTTCCTTCAGCAGCAGGCGCATGATGCGCACCGCCAGC
>JAFWCP010000110.1 GCA_017536845.1 Solobacterium sp.
CCGGTTCTTCCGAAAAGCCTTCTTCGAAAAAGCCCAGGGACAGATTGACACTGTCCGCCCCAAGCAGGATGGCATCTTCGATGGCCGCGAAAATATCCGACTCAAAACTGCCGCCGCTGCTGCCGAATACCTTCATTGTCAGCAGCTGGGCATCCGGGGCAACGCCCTGCACCTTGACCGAGGACAGAGCTTCCTGATAGCCGCTGCCGGAAGGGATATAACGATTGGCGCTGACGATGCCGGCAACATGGGAACCGTGCGGACCGCGGCTGTCACCGGCATGGTCGGTGCGGAAAGACCTGTCCACATAGTTATAGGCAAAGGGCAGCTTGGCGGAAAGATAGAAGGCAGACGCTTCTTCAGGGGAAGCCTCATAGGCGTTGGTCTGCTTCAGAACCGCCGCAAGCTCTGCTTCATCGAGCAGGTGCAGCGACTGCATGTACGGCTCCGTTTCCATGCCGGCCTGGTCCGCATTCTGGCTGAGGGCAAACAGATACGCCCCTTCATCGAAAGATACATGGCGCTGGTTGATGCCGGTATCGATCACAGCTGCCCGGGTGCCGGCGCCGGTGTACTTTTCCGACCATACACTCTGTGCTCCGACCAGGTAGGCGGACGTTTCCATCTGCGGTCTGGCCGTTTCCGCCTCATAGGCAGGCGGATTGCTGAGACGTTCCCTGACAACCATCCTGACCCCGGGCAGGTTTCTGACCGTTTCCATATCCGCTTCATCAATCTCAGCAGAAATGATGTTGGCAGCCAGGGTCAGATGCCACAGGACATCCAGCGGCCTGCCGGTTGCCTGGGCAATGGCAGATGTGACCGCTGCCTGTGCACTCTTCAGCTTTTCCCGATACGTAAGGGCCGCGGCGTTGGCGGCAATGCCTTCCGCCGCATATCTTTCCATCACGGGCGGATCCGAAAGAACGATGGATACCCGCACCGTTTCCGTCTGTTCTTCAGCAGAAGCGGGCAGGACGCCGGCATTGCCGATCAGGACCGCAAGACAGGCCAGTATGGCCGTCACTCGATTTATCAGATTCTTCATCATAAACATCCTCTCAGTCTGTCACATATTCTACATGAAAAAAAACCTTCCGCAGAAGGTTTCAGTATTCATCCTCATGGTGGTGGTGATGGTGCCGGTGCGGGGCAAAGATCAGCACCAGCGTGTAGTACGGGCTGACGACAACCAGGGAAATCAGCACGCCGCCGATGATGTCGGTAAACCAGTGGACGCCGCTCATCAGCCTGGTCAGCACGGCCAGGGCCATGATGACATAGCCGAACCGGTTGCCCATATCGCGGGCATCCTGCTTTAGGCGCAGGCGGTTGAAGAAGACCATGGCACAGCCGATGATCGATACCGCCAGCATCGTGTGGCTGGAAGGATAGGAAGGCTCAAGCCCTTCATCCAGGATGACCGGCCGGTAGTTGAGCGCCAGCTTGTCAAAGCCGACATACATGCCAAGGACCAGGACATACATGAAGCCCATGATCACGATTTTCTTATCCACCCCGGAAATGCTTTTCGTCTTCACCATCTGCATCACGCCGACAGCCGCAAACCCGGCCGCAAGCATCAGGGAAAGATAGCCCAGAGCACTGGAAATATAATAGAAGACCTTATGCGTGCCGATCAGGTTCGCCACCGTGCCGTTGATGCCGGCAAAGCCGACCGAAGACCCCTGAGGGCCGATGGGACGCACATCAACCTTTGTCACCAGTATGGTAAACAATGCCGCGAAAATAAAGAGAATCGCGGTCACACAAAGCCAGTTTTTCGCTTTTTTTCTCATAGTTCTGTCCTCGTAAAACAGAATTATTCTACCACAGATTCCAGCCGTACATACGGTCAAGAATTGCATACAGATCCTGGTGCGGCTCGTCAATCAGCCCGGTTTGTTCACCGAATTCATACACCTGCCCGGCTGTGTTTCCGGCAAAGCCGGGATCACCGGTTGAACAGAAGCTGACAAAGGCCTGCACCATCTGCTTTGATAAGGCCCGGTCGCTTTCATCATACAGCTTTGAGCGTTCAGGGATGTTGCCGTAGAAGTAGACCTCTTCACCGCTGTGCCAGTTTCCAAGCCGGCCGTTTTCCTTGGTGAACAGGTATTCATACACCGGGATATTGTTATGGATCATGGCCCTTTGCCAGCAGTAATGGGGATAGTCGAAGAACACCGCACCGTAGATGATGGCCCAGTTTTCCTTCGCCTGTTCATCCGTTTCGCCCGGATAAAGTTCCATGACTTCATCCGCATAGTCTTTGAAGTACCGTTCAATCCGCTGCCGGTAGTCTTTCTTTGAAGCATGGCCGAAGACCAGGAAAGCGGCAGACTCGTTTTTGTTGTAGCCATGCAGAAGGGCCGTCTGATTGCACTGGCCGTCCCTGTCGCTTTCATACGGCATCCGCTCCAGGACATAGCCGTCCACGCAGATATGGTGTTCGCTGTCCATTGCTGAAACAATCGTTTCCCCATCCAGCCGCCGCAGATCTTCCACGGAGGAAACGCCGTATTTTTCCTTCAGCTTCTCTGCGGAAGCATAGCCTTCTTCCAGGCTGCGGAAGGAATGGGGCGGCTCAATGGAGGCCAGGGAAGAGCTTTCCCCGATTGCCCGCACGAAGAGCCCCTTGGCCAGGGGTGAGACGCATAACGCAGACACGCAGGCCGAACCGGCTGACTCGCCGGCCAGGGTGACATTGTCCGGATCACCGCCGAACGCGGCGATAGGATCCCTGACCCATTCCAGGGCCTTGATCTGGTCCAGCAGGCCGTAATTGCCGGTCGTGCCGGATTCGGCCATCAGTTCTTCATCGGCCAGAAAGCCGAAGACGCCAAGCCGATAGCCCATATTGACGACAACCAGGCCTTCTTCTGCCAGACCTTCACCGCTGTAGTCGGCATACCAGGGCTGGCCGGTCTGCTGGCTGCCGCCGTGGATGTAGACAAGCACCGGTGCCTTTTCAACATGGCCGGCAGGTTTCCAGACGTTGACATACAGGCAGTCTTCCGAAACCGGCTGCAGGGTCGGGGTCAGGGTGGGATGCCAGTCATGATAGCCGATCAGTTCACTCAGGGAAGAAATCAGCGGAGGGTTCAGCACCTGCATGGCCATCGGCGCAAAGGTGTCGCACTTCCTGACATCATGCCAGGGTTCAGGGTCCTGCGGTTTCCGCCAGCGCAGATCCCCCACCGGCGGCGCCGCGTAGGGAATGCCGGCGAAGATTTCCACCGTTTTGTCCGCATTCAGGACGCCCTGCACATCGCCGTCATCCAGGGTTACCGTTTCGGTATAGACCGGCTGTTTTCCCGCATAGGCTTTCACCGGTTCTGTCTTCGGCCTGCCGATCAGGATTGCCCCTGCCAGGCCGATGAAAAGGAGCAGGATGACCGGCGCTTTCTGCAGGAATGTCTTCTGACGGGCAAACAGCCAGGCGCACAGGCACAGCAGGAGCGCGTAAAACAGCAGGCCGGTCCAGGCCGTCCGCCACAGCAAAAGGAAAAAGCAGGCAAGCACGGCATACAGGGCCAGCAGGATCATTCCGGGTATTGACATCGTTTCTTTCCTCCCTTTGAAAAATACCGGGCTGTCCGGTATTGAGATGCATTACGCGGAAACCGGCAGACGGTCGTCTTCGATTTCCTCTTCCATATCCATAATGATGCCGTTGACCTTGTACTTCTTGAGCACGAACATGGTCACGGTTGCGGCAACGCCTTCGATCGGGGCGAGCTTTTCGCCGACAAAGTCAGCGACTTCCCGCATCGTGCGGGCGTTGATGTTCACCATGAATTCGGAAGTGCCGCTCATTAAGAACAGGCTGCTGACTTCGGGGAAGCGGGCAATGCGCTCGGCAATCTTGTCATAGCCCTTGCCGCGTTCCGGCTTGGCCGATACGCCGATCATCGCGTCAACGTGGTCTTCGTTGGTCTTGTCCCAGTTGATGACGGTATGGTAGCCGCAGATGACCTTTCTGTTTTCCAGGTCATTCTTCATTTCTTCAATCGTTTCTTCACTCTCGCCCAGAATATCGGCAAGATCGGTCACGGTTGCCCGGGGATCGTCCGCCAGCATCTTCAGCAGTTTCATTTCATCCATATTCATTTACCTCCTTGATGTTCCTTCAGGAATTCTTCAATCCGTTTCATTGCTTCCCGCAGATGGCTGATGCTGTAGGCATAGGAAATACGGGCAAACCCTTCGCCCGAATCGCCGAAGGCACTGCCGGGAATGATGGCAACATGCTTTTCATTCAGCAGCTTTTCGCAGAATTCATCACTGCTCATGCCGGATGAGGCGACATTGGGGAAGACATAGAATGCACCTTTGGGTTCAAACGTATGCAGGCCCATCGCATTCAGCTTGCGCACACAGAACTGCCGGCGCAGGTCATACTGCCTGCGCATTTCCTCGACGTCATCATCACAGTCTTTCAATGCCACCATGGCCGCGAACTGGGATGTTGTCGGAGCGCACATGATGCAGCTCTGGTGGATC
>JAFWCP010000111.1 GCA_017536845.1 Solobacterium sp.
ATAGCCGGATGCCTTGGAGGCAAGCGCGGAGGAGCGGGAAACACGCGGGTTGACTTCGATCAGGAAGTACTCGCTGGAATTCGGGTTCAGGGCGAACTGGACATTGCAGCCGCCTTCGATCTTCAGCTCACGGATGATCCGGATGGCGGAATCATTGAGCATTTTCAGGTCGTGGTCATTGAGGGAAAGGATCGGGGCCACGACGATGGAGTCACCGGTATGGACGCCGACCGGGTCGACGTTTTCCATGCCGCAGATCGTGATGGTCTTGTCGTTGGAGTCACGCATGACTTCAAACTCGATTTCCTTATAGCCCTTGACGCTCTTTTCAATCAGGACCTGGTGGACCGGGGAAAGCTGGAAGGCATTGATGCCGATTTCCACCAGTTCTTCTTCGTTGTTGGCAAAGCCGCCGCCGGTGCCGCCAAGGGTAAAGGCCGGCCTCAGCACGACCGGGTAGCCGATGTGCTTCGCGGCTTCCTTCGCCTCGTCAAGGCTGTAGGTGATTTCGGAAGGGATGACCGGTTCGCCGATCTTCATGCACATTTCCTTGAACATCTGGCGGTCTTCCGCCCGTTCAATACTCTCGCGCGGGGTGCCCAGCAGTTCGGTGCCGCACTCCTTCAGGATGCCCTTCTTATCCAGCTGCACAGCCAGATTCAGTCCGGTCTGTCCGCCGATGCCGGGGACGATTGCGTCAGGTCTTTCGAAACGCAGAATCTTGGCGATGTATTCCAGGGTCAGAGGTTCCATGTACACCTTGTCTGCCATCTGTGTGTCGGTCATGATCGTCGCCGGGTTGGAATTGCATAATACAACCTCATAGCCCTCTTCTCTTAAAGCGATGCAGGCCTGGGTGCCGGCGTAGTCGAATTCCGCCGCCTGGCCGATGACAATCGGGCCTGAACCGATGATCAATACCTTCTTAATGTCTGTTCTCTTAGCCATACTCTTTCTCCTTTCTGACTGTCTGCAGCCGTTTTCCTGCAAAATAAAACCCAGCCCCCATCAATGTCTTTCAATGCAGAACTGGCAAAAACAGCTTTGGTAATGGATGTGATTCGGGATAGGATTTGAATGTTTCACAATAACGTTCATAGTACACTCCTGTTCAGCCGATCTCTTTGAGCCGGATGCTTCCGGCCACGCGAAAGACTACCATTCCCATGCCGAATTGTCAATAAGCACCATGTAAATGAGAATGAAAATGACCTTTCTGTTTCTGAAAACAATGTAAATTGCCGGATCTCTTTCATTTCCGTACTGCTGTGCGGATGTGACAGGTGATGTACCATGCAGCCTCATGAACCGATTCCTTAAAGGAAAAATAAATGAATAATTAATACTCTTCATCAAATTGACATTTCCTTTCCGCCTCGTCAGTGCTATCATGCTGAAGTTAAAGGAGCAGCAATCATGGCAGAACCGAAAGAGAAAACCCCCGCAGGCAATACCGTCGTATACTCCTACGGCGGCCAGTACGATCCCCGAACAAAAACCCTGTCCAATCTGAATATGCAGCCCCGGGAAACAGCAGGCACGGAAGAACGCGTCAGCAGGTCCGGCCGGCCCCGCGGCAGCACCCGTGAAAAGACCGAAAGCAGCATGCGTGAAAAATACAGCACCCTGAAGAAAGAAAACAGCGCCCTGAAGAAACGGATCAAGGAGCTGGAAGCACAGAACAACCGCTACCGCCTGGCCATGGCAAAGCTCAGCCAGGTCTTCGCAGCCATCGAAAGCGAAGTGCAGGAAGGATAAAGGCAGGCGCACAATGACTTCCCAGAACACGGTTTCCACGGAAAGGCCGTATGATCGACAGCGCTGACAGGCAGATCCGTCTGAAGCGCCTTTCCGGCATCATTGTCTCGGCAGCCGGCATGGTCAGGGACCGCTCCGTGCTTACCGGCGTACTGCTGATCTTTGCGTCTTTCTTCCTGACTTCGGCAGGCTATCTTGGCTGGCTGTACCATCTGCTGGAAATCGGCGCCGCGCACACGGACGTGCTGACAATGGGCTTTGGCTACTTCCTGCAGGCTGCCGGCATCGGCGTTTATGCCTGGCTGGCCCGTAAAGGCTTATCCCGCCGGATGCTTCTGGCAATGACCGGCAGTTATGCGGCCTGCCTGATTTCGGCCTTAACCGGCGGCATGGCGCTGTCCCTTCTTGCCGGCGGTGCAGCAAATTTTTTCTGCGGCATGCTTGCCGGCTTTTATCTTCATGAACTGACCCGGCTGACCGCAGCCGCCGGACGGGCGGCCGCCTTTGGCACCGGGTATGGCGCCGCAGTGATCGCGGCATGGCTGCTGACGGTCTTCAGCCCTTCTTTTTTTCATCATGCCGTTCCGGTTCTGGCGGTCTGCCTGATCGCATCCGGCGCCGTCCTGTTTCTTGGAGGGATGTCGGTCAGTGAACCTTCAAGGCCTTTGGAACAGGCGGAACTTCCGCCTGACAGCAGGCTGCCGGTGCAGGCCTGCGCCCTGGCGCTGCTGTTCGGCATCGTCGGACAGATCGGTTTTTTCTTCCCGAATGCCGTGATCCCGCAGGATATCAGCCTGGAGCTTTCGCGGCTGTTCTACAGCGGGGGCCTGGTGCTGGCAGGACTGCTTTCTGACGGCAGCCGCCGCCATGGCGCCATTGCCGCTCTGGCCGCGCTGGTCATCCCCTTCATCCTTCTGACCCTGAAGGAAACCGGCCTCCCCCAGGGAAGCCTCTGGAACATTGCCTATTTTGCCTCCGGTTTCTTTTCCGTCACCCGCGTCATCCTGACCGCCGACCTGGCGGAAAGAAGCGGCTTCCTGTCACTGGCAGCAACAGGGTTATTATGGGGCCGGCTTGGCGAAGCGGCCGGTGCCCTTGTCTGCTTTGTGACAAAAGGCCGTCTGGTAGCGATCGTCATGATCGCCTCACTTCTATACGCCGCATCCGTTGCCGTCTTTTTCCGCCTGTACCAGTCCCTCTGGATGCCGGCGGCACCTGTCACCCCGGTGCAGGAAGACCCGGTCAGCCGCTTTGCCAGAGACCATGAGCTTTCCCCGCGGGAAACGGAGATCCTGGTATTATTGCTGGAAAAAAAGGCCAATGCCGAAATCTGCGATATTCTCTGCGTCAGTGAGAGCACCGTCAAATTCCACATCCACAACATCCTGAAGAAAACAGGATGCAAAAACCGCCGGAACCTGCTTGCCGTCTATGACAGCAGCCAGTGATCCCCGCGGTTCCATTGCCTATCAGCCTCCGGCAGCCGGAGGTTTTTTCATTCGACGATTTTTGCCAGGATTTTCAGCATCTGCATCTTGATTTCCTTCGTGTCCTGGATCAGGTCATAGACCGTATCCTGCGCCAGCACGCCGCGTTTGAGGTCAGCCGGCAGCTTTCCTGCCTCGTCATCCTCATAGTCCTGCATCCACTGTCCCCCGCCATAGTAGTCAAGCAGGCTGACGTAATCGTCCGTGCATGCTTCAAAGACGTCCAGGGCTTCCTGCATCTTTACGGCCGCCGCCAGGCAGCGGTCCAGCTTTTCTTCCATTTCCTGAATCCGTTCAATCTGTTCTGTCATATGTTCCTCACCTGTTCCAGGATTCACACATCCTGTATCTGTTACGAATATGATAGCCATTTTCCATCAGGCTGCCAAGCCGCAAAAAACTGTAAACCACAGGCCGGATGCCTTTTTGAGCAAAGATATGCGAAAGCTTCCCTGACTGTAAGCACGGCCCGGAAGCGCTGAAACGCTGTATCATGCCGCAAAAATGCACCGTACGGCGCATTTCTTTCACATATAGTCCATCAGGCCGGCCAGCATTTCCTGCTTTGTCTGCGGCTGCCAGTGGCCGCCGATGCATAAGCGGATGGCAAGCTTGGAAATCGTTTCCCGCAGTTTCTGACAGAGCTGCGGGTCTTTTTCCCAGGTCGGAAAGACGCCGCAGGGCGCATCGCCGAAAAACAGGATCTTTTCCGACGGCACATAGACCAGCGTGGTATCGTCAGTATGCGGTGCTTCCGTCTCCTGCAGGATCACCCGGCAATTGCCCAGGTCGATGGCATATTTTCCCTCAAACAGGATATCCGGGAAGGTGATGACCACCTTCTGACCATCCGCATATTCCCGACGGATGCATTCATCCAGGGAAAAGAAGACTTCCTCCCCCTCCCTTTCCATCCGTTTCCGGAATGCCCGCAGGTGCGCATCGGTTTTCGTAGAGGCAATGGTGAGGCCATGGGCGGCATGCATGGCAAAGGTATGGTCCCAATGCCAGTGGGTGATAGCCGTATATGCCGGCAACGGCAGCCCTTCTTCCTGTAAGGCAGCATAGAATTCCGCAATGTGGGCGGCTGAGTGGCCGGCATCAACGGCCAGGCTGCTGTCATCGCCTTTGATATAGCCTAAGATCGGGCGGTCACGGTCATCCTCAAAGGGATAATACCAGACTCTTTCTGAGACATGTATGAGCTTCATATAACCTCCTCTGGCCGGCCTTCGGGCCGTTTTTCTTCAGATAGAACAGACGTCTTCGCTTTTCCTTTTCGTTGGGCCAGGCAAAGTGTTCCAGCCTTGCAACGGTGAAGAACGCTGAAAACCGCTCGGCCCATTCCTCATCCGAAAAGGAAACAAGCCGCAGGATGCCGTCAACGTACAGGTTCCTGCCTGCCATTGCAAGACTTCTTTTTTCTCCTTCTTCCGGGGAAAGGCAGTAATTGAGGCCGATGATGGCTGAAGCATCATCAGCAAGGGCCCGGGCTGCCTGTCCGATGATCTTTTCAGATACCTCCTGCGGAACCACGTCCAGCACATTGGAGCAGAAGAAACCATCGTAGGTCATAGCCGGAACGGTACGCAGCCAGTCCGGTGCAATGGTGAGGAAATGCATCCTGTCCCTGACCCCGAACATTTCGGCAAGCTTTTCGGCAGTTCTTACCGCCGCCGGGGAGGTATCCGCGCAGGTGACGTCTTCACAGCCGCCGGCTGCCGCGGCCAGTCCGGCCCAGCCGCTGCCGCAGCCGTAATCAAGCACCTTTTTCCTCTTTCCCAGCGACTGCGCGGCAAGATACAGTTCTTCCGCCGGTGCCAGCTGCTTCATGCCTTCACTGCTGTCAATCTGTGCATATTCCTGTTCAAATTGCTGAAAGGCGTGATCCCAGAAAGCCGTCAGCTTCTCCATATCCGTTCTGATCTGTTCCATATTCTGTACTCCTGCCTGTGGTTTTCCGTATACTGCATTATGGCATTGTCATACCCTGTTTGCAACGGGAGAATTTCCGCTAACAAACAATGATGTTTTTTGAACATATCGGTTTACGAATATTGTAAAACAAGCGTATAATTGTTAAACAGAAGAAGGGAAGAATCCGCGGAGGTGCAATCATGATTATTCTGGCCATTATCTTACTTGCTGCAGCTGTACTGTTCTTTGCGGTCGGCACTTCCATCTACCGGGGCAACAGACGTCTGATTCACGATTATCACTACACCAGGGTTCCCGAACAGGAACTGCATGCCTATTTCCGCAGTTTTGCCAAAGTCATGTTCCTGATCAGCGGTGTGCTGTTTGTCGGTGCGGCATTATGCCTGCGTGGGGATCAGGCATTCGGGCTTGTCCTGATCTTTCTTGCCGTCGGTGCGGCCGTCTCCCTTGCCCTTGTGTATTTCGTGCAGAAGAAATACAACGGCGGCGTCTTCTGACCGCTGATTCATAAAAACGACCGGGGCGGTCGTTTTCATTTTGTCAGTCAGATCAGATAGGAATACATGTCTTCCGATGGAAGATAATACACCGGGACTTCCTCACCCAGCAGGTCGCTGAGCCAGTCCTGCGCATAGCGCATGCCGAGTTCTTCCCAGTTGAAATGGCCCAATGTGACCACTGCCTTATGACGGCCAAGCTGGACGGCGTCACGGGCATAGGACAGCAAGGTCCAGTCAATGGTTTCCCCGGGCAGGATGACATCCACCCCCTGCTCTTCAAAATAACGGATGATTTCCACGCTGTATTCCTTCCCACTGTCTTCTTCGGCCGGATACAGGTGGCCGACAATCGCAATGCGGCGCACCGGCATGTCTTTCGGCCCGATGTAGCGCAGGCCGTTCAGGCCGATGGTCTTTTTCAGATGCACCAGCAGATCCTGCAGTGTCGCTGCCTGCGGCAAAGTGACGATGAAATGGGAAAACCGGCCCATGGAGGCATCCTCTTCGGCATATTCCTGCCAGCCCAGGTATTTCAGCACACCGGTGAAAATGCCGTCCGGGTGATGGGCATGCATATGGTCATGGTCACGCCAGATCACAATGCCGTTTTCCTTCAGCATCCTTTCCTTTTCAGCAAAGACATCATTCCTGAAATCTAAAGGCCAGCCGGGTTCGTCGGCCGAGGTATGGTTGGTCGGTTCATGCACGACGATCAGGTTGGCCCCCAAAGCGGCAGCCTGCCTGATGATGTTGACAGTTGCCGCCATGGCCGTCACCACGCCCGTGCATTCAGCCTCCGGGTCCCCGCATTTATATGCATCACAGCCATTGTACGTCTGGCCAAGAGAAGGATGGTAAGCTTCGATCCTTGCGATGATTTCTCTGATTTTCATCATCTGTATCCTCGTTTTTTCATGGCAGATTTCTGCCGTTCAGAAAACGCGTGGGAAACGCGTCTTTACTGTTTCTTTTCTTCCTCAATCTGACGGCGGATCAGCTGCTTGATGGCTCCCTGTCGGGAAGGCTGCTTTTCAAGCCAGGCAATCACGTCGGCGTCATTGACCAGATGCAGCTTCATCTGCACCTGTTTTGTATGCGCAGCATCATATTTTCTCTGTGCTTTGTACTGAGCGGGTGAAACGGGCATGAATGACCTCCTTTATCAATATCTGCACAATTAATACCATATCTTTCATTTGATCGCAACACGGAATTGAGAGAACCCGGATCTGACCAGTCTTTTTTCCCCGCAGGCAGGAATGACCATCAGGCTGTTAACCAGGCGGCTTTTTCCTTCTGCTGGCTCAGTGCAGCGGCGGCAGGCTGTGAATATCGTAATTGTCGTAGTAAATCGCAAAGGCAGTTTCAATATCCCCGAACAGTTCAATCAGGGCACCGGCCTGGAACATGGCGGATAAGGAGCCGGATGGCGCGGCCCAGGCCGCATTGGAAACAACTTCCAGCCTTTCATTTCCCGGTGCATTGGCCCGTAACAGCGCTTCTGCCCTGAACAGCAGTTCCCCGGTTTCAATATGGTAGTCGCTGGATACAATCGCAAGCTTTTTTACCGACGGGTAAAGGCTGGTCAGGATATCATACGTGAAGACTGCATTCTGCGCTGTCGTGATGGAGTGGTCTTCCACGATGATACGGTTTTCCGCAACACCATGCTCAAGAAGCCATTTTGCCATCTCCCCAGCTTCGGAAGCAGAGGCATTTTCCGCGGCCGTGCCGCCGCCGGTGCAGACGATATAGGCGTTGGGATACTTTTCCGCACTGTTCAGGGCGACGTTCAATCGTTCAATGAGTTCCTGCTTCATGGTGCCGTCTGCGTCCAGCTGAAAGCCAAGGACGACAATGCCCAGCTCATCCGTTTCCGGCAGGCCATCCGGAAGCACATCATAATGCAGCGGCTTGCCCGACTGTGGTGACATCCAGATGGCCATGATCTTCTGCCAGCACTCTGCGGCAACGCGGTCGAGGGCGGCAAGTTCTTTCAGCAGGCTTTCAACCCTGTCCTTTGCCTCTTCCCCGTATGTCCCGTAATCCACCGCCATTTCCTCCACGATCTTTTCGACGCGCTCTGGATCATAGGTCGGGGTTTTCGCAGCGCTGCATCCTGGCAGCGCCAGGCTGATGCCCATGGCCAGGATGGCCTTGAGCGGGATGCTTCGTATCACAGTGTTCATATTCATGATTTTTCCTCCTGCGTCAGATCATTCTTTTAATATGGTATCAGAAAACCATTCGTTTCATCGCCGGAGAAACCACTGAAAAAGCCAATGCGGTCCAGCATTCTTCGCGGCTGATCCGGGAATGGGCCGCAGCGTTTGAAAATGATCCGGATTCCTCACCCTTCCATGTGTTCGGTTCGCTTTTCCGCCATTATCATGACCATGCGGCCTTTTATACGATGCTGCTGCGGCAGAACATGTCCTGGGTCATCCTTGATACCATCAAGGAGAAAACCGGCATGGTGGCGGAATTATCCAACCGCGAAGCCTATGCAAAAGCCTTTTTTGCCTATGGCCTGTATGGCTGGGTCTGTGAATGGATCGAAAGGGGCATGCAGGAATCGCCGGAAGAGATCAATGCGATGATTTTCAAAGATGCTTCCGCACGAAACTGATCGGCCTCTTCCTGAAAACCGGCTTATGGTGGTTTTTTTGAGACTATGAAAATTACGAGATTGTTTTTTTTGTATCTTTTTATGCCGTGATGACTTTACATGAAATGTTTCACGCCTATAATAATCAGGTATGAACTACTTCTGGACGCACATGCACCATATCCCCGATGGTCTTGGATATGGGCAGTTTACAAAGAAACACTTTATCTGGCTTGCCATCACGGCGGTTTTTATTGCTGCCGTTGTCTGTTTCTACCGGCTTGCGGATCTGCCGGTAAGGATTGTCATCTTAAGGACAATCGCCGCTTCCCTGATCATCAGTGATGTGGTCAAGCTTGTCCTCACCGGCCTTGCCGGTGTAGATGTATATGAATACCTTCCGCTGGAATTATGCAGCTTTGCGGCATATTCCATTGTCTGTGACGCCATCTGGATCGGCAACTCGGTCTTCCCGCTGATGCTGCTGACGCTGTTCATGCCTGCGGCAATCATGGCGCTCCTGTTTCCGACCACGACGGCGCTGCCGGCCTGGAATTTCTATACAATCCATCAGTTCCTCTATCATGGGCTGATCATTGCCTATGTCATGGCCCGCTTTGTGTGCAGGGAAATCCCGCTTTCCTACCCCGGGGTATGGAAAGCCATATTCTGTGTGATTCTTCTGGCGGCAGTGATCTATGTCATTGACAGGATCTTCCATAAGGATTTCATGTTCCTGGTGGATGATTACGGCAACCCCCTTCTGAAGGCCATCACAAAGGTCACAGGCGGCGGCTTTGCCTATACCGTCGGGCTTGTCAGTTTCTGCATCTTCATGATCCATGTTTTCTATGCCGTGTTCATATGCATTGAACTGCTGTTCCTGAGATAAAGGATTTCCCTGCTGGCATCTGTACGAACAGAAGATTCATCCGGGGCATACGGGATTATGTAACAATTGCTGTCAAAAAGGCGGCCTGCTGTTTTCAGTCAGGCTGCCTTTTTCCATCTTATTTGATGCATACGAACTCTTCTTTGAATTCTTTTACAGTCTGCTCGCTGCAGACCTCGGTAATATCACAGATAAAACCTTGTATCTGTTTTGTCAATTCCGGTTATATATTTCAGAATCTCATCTGTCAGAGCCGCTTTGATCATCTTCCGGTCACCTCGATGATATTTTTCCAGAACACCCTTGAAACCTTCATAAAAATTTCACTGTTTTTTCACTTTTTTCCATGATCCCATGAAGATAAAACGGAAAGTCCTGTTCTTTGCAGCTGAAGCAGGCAGACTTACACAATATATACATCCAGTGTACCGTCTTAATCACTGCTGCAATGAAGAGCCCTGATTTGCAAATTTCCAATTTTTCGGGGCGATAGTTACAAAATGAGCGGGGTTTGGTTACAATCCAAGTGGGGCAAATTTGAAACCGTTGCCTCGCATCGGTCCAGAACTTCTTACGCCGCCTTCCGTAAGTTTCCTACCTGTCCAGCAGGGAAAGCCCATGATCCTTTACTTCCCCGTTTACGGCCTCATGGATCCATTCGCCGACGCTGATATTGTCTTCCAGAGGCTCAAACACGTTTGCGGAAATGATCGTATGCTGGGTGTTATGGGTTTCCGGGTCCTCATCATATTTCCAGATGTAGATCCCGACGTCAGGAATACTGGCCTTCAGTCCTTTGACCATATCCGCCAGATCCTTCTGAAACTGATCACCAAGCTGCTTCGTCTGATCCATTTTCCCGGTATTGATATAGGATTGGTACTGCTGCAGTGTATTGTCCCTGTATGAGCAGTCAAACAGTATTTTGACGCTGCTGCCGCGTTTCTGATATAACGCTGTAAGGGAATCCAGCACAATATTATCGGTTGTAAGCCTGTCGGAGATCTCTTCCGGCGTTTTCCACAGGCTGGCTGCCGATTCATGCCAGCCGTCATACAGTAACAGCGAACTGTCGACACAGACAGTGATATTTTCAGCACTGGGGAAACGCGAGATCACATCATCCGCAAGCAGGGATGTCGCAAACCCTCCGGCAGAGAATCCGGTCACCAGCAGCGTATCCGGCTCACCTATATAAGGTTTCATCTGTTCAACGAATGCCGAATAATTGTCATAGCCGGTATGATACACCGTTTTTGTGCCTTCATATATTCCTGTACCGGCATGGAAATCGCCGGTCGCATACGGGACCACCAGAAAGCTCCAGTCTTTAAACGGATTCTCATCAGCCTGGCTTCCGATTCCTCCCTGCGCTACGAAATCCTGTGCAAGCATCGTGGTCGCATAAAACTTCTTTCCTCCTTCAGAGGTTTCCGGGGTAATGCTGACTCCGCCGCCGAAGAAATACACAACCACCTTGTTCTCTGTTCCTTTCCTGAAGATCCCGTGCCACTCGCTACCGTCAGATGAGTGCGCCCCTTTCACCGGAACCTCATACCACTTTCCGGTTTCCGGCTCACCTTTCAGTTTCGGGAAGGTTTTCAGAAATGTGATTTTCAAAAGCAGTCCTGCGCCGGCAGCGCAGATTGCCATCAGGATCAGGATCGTGTTTCTGATTCTGTGTTTTTTCTTTTTCATTCCATCTTGTTTTTTCATATTTCCACACTCCTCGTCCGTTGTGAGACAAATGTATCATACCATTGCCGGCGATGACAAGCCGTTTACACAAAATGAGACAGTCCGGCGGGTTTTGTATTCCCAGTCCTGGAACATTTCCCCTACTTTGACAAAACCAGGGAAAAATCACTGAAAATCACTGAAAATCAGCAGAAATGCTGGTTTTTCTTTCGAAAACCGCCGGTTTTTGTGATATTATTAATAGGGGAGTCCCCTATTTAAGAGGTGATTTATGTCAAGAAATCCAGATCCCGATTACCCTTTCAAGATGGTGGAAAGAAGATCCAGAGGCCATCTTTATGCCGCAACGAAGAAGAGAATACCCAGCACAACCTCTGATAAGATCATCAGCACTGATATCTTCTGGGGTAAACTGGAAGAAACGGAAGCAAATGATGACTTCAAATACCGGTTCATCCCAAATAAGAGCTTCTGTCTCCTTGAAGAAGCGGAAAGAAGCCGGTTTATCTTTCCTCCCGACTGGGATATCAGTGAATATAATAAACTGAAGGATAAACAGATCTCACTGGCAGCTG
>JAFWCP010000112.1 GCA_017536845.1 Solobacterium sp.
GAATGGCGTTCTTCTTCTGGTAGCCGGCGATAACCACTTCGATGCTCTCCTCCAGGTCCGTTTGGGTGGCGAAGGTGCGCCCCTCCCGGACGGCTTTCAGGGCCGCTTCGTTCACGATGTTCGCCAGTTCTGCCCCGGAGGCCCCGGAGGCCATGCGGGCAATCTGGGTGTAGTCCACGTCATCGCTGATCTTGATCTTCTTGGCGTGGATCCGCAGGATCTCCTCCCGGCCCTTCAGATCGGGCAATTCCACTGGAACCCGCCGGTCGAACCGCCCGGGGCGGGTCAGCGCCAGGTCCAGGGACTCCGGACGGTTGGTGGCCGCCAGGATGACGACGCCGTTGTTGCCTTCAAAACCGTCCATCTCCGTCAACAGCTGGTTGAGGGTCTGTTCACGTTCGTCATTGCCGCCGTAACTGCCGGCGGAACGCTTGCCGCCGATGGCGTCGATTTCGTCGATGAAGACAATGCAGGGCGCCTTTTCCTTGGCTTCCTTGAACAGGTCTCTGACCTTGGAAGCGCCAAGGCCGACAAACATTTCGACGAATTCAGGACCGCTCATGGAAAGAAACGGGACGTTGGATTCACCGGCCACTGCCTTTGCCAGCATGGTCTTGCCGGTGCCGGGAGGGCCGACCAGCAGGATGCCCTTGGGCATGGTGGCGCCGATGGATTCATATTTCTTGGGGTCGTGGAGATAAGTGACGATCTCCTGCAGGGATTCCTTGGCTTCATCTTCCCCGGCCACATCCGCAAAGCGGATGGACTGTTCTCCCTTGACATAGACCCGGGCATTGGCCTTGCCCATGTTGAAGATGTTATTGCCGGTGCCGTTGCGCATGAACAGCCTTAACAGTATCGTCGCCATCAGCAGCGGGAACATCCACGACAGCAGCAGCGACAGGATGGGCGAGCCGGTTTCGACAATCTTCGCGGTGAACTCCACCTCGTTGTCAAGCAGACGCTGGGTCAGCTGGGGGTCATCCATCAGCCCGGTGCGGTAAAGGGTTTCGTCATCCTTTTTCTGGTAGAGGATCTGGTTGGACTGCACCTCGGCCTTTTCCACGTGGCCTTCATCAATTTCATGAATAAAGACATCATAGGTAGTTTCCTGAATCTGATAGGTCCGGTTGAACGGGATGATGATCAGGTTCAGCAGAATCAGCAGCAATAGAACGATCGCGTAGTAGTAGATAATCGGTTTGTTTTTCTTTCTGTCTTCGGGTTTGATATACATCACCTCCCTTACTGAACAGTGTATCATAACATGTATTTGAAATCTTAAAATATGCCTGAATTTTATGTGAATCGTGTCCCGGCAGAGAAAACACGGTATAATGTTAGCCATGAAAAAGCTGAGAAAAGAAGTCAAAATCGCCGGCATCGTCCTGCTTGCCGGCCTGATAGGAGCCGGTGGCTGGATGATCAGCCGCACGGCAAAGGAACCTGAACCTGTCCCCACCCCGGAAGTGACGCCGGAGCCCACCCCAGAACCTACCCCGACGCCAACCCCGGAACCTACCCCGACGCCGACCCCCGAGCCGACGCCGGAACCGAAAGAAGCGTATGAATTCACCGACGAAAGGCTGGCCGAGCTGGCGCAGCAGTATGATGATGTCTACAACGTGGACCACAATGTCGTCGGCATCCTTGCCTTCCAGAGCGGGCTGGTCGTACAGCCTGTCTTCCAGGGCTCGGACAATGAGTATTACCTGTACCATGCCTGGGAAGACGGCAGCTACCGCACCATGGGCTCGATTGCCATGGACTGCCGGGTGAACTACCTGTCCGACCAGAATGCGACCATCTACGGCCATTACGTCTATGCTTTCCGCAACCCGGACCGCACGGTCATGTTTACGCCCCTGGCCCGGCTGCTCAATGCCGAGGAATTCCCCGGCAACGAATACATCGGCATGGTCATGGATGATGAAGTCATCTACTATGAGATCTGCGATATCTTCTGCGTCCACCTGGTGGACCATGACTATATGCCGGCAGACATGGAATACTCGATCCGCAACTTCAACACGGAGTATTTCAACAACTACAAGACGCGGATCCATCAGAACCAATTCTATGACATCCCGGCTGACTTTACGATGGAGGATTCGCTGCTGACGCTGCAGACATGCATCGAAAACAGGGTGGATGACCGGGAAATCATCGTTGCCAAGATGGTTGACCGCAGACCCATTGAAGAAACGGAGGTAAATGAATGATTCCTTTCAACGTGCCGCCCTGCACCGGGGATGAGCTGAAATATGTCAGGGAAGCCATTGAAAACCGCAAGATCTGCGGTGACGGGCCGTTTACAAAGAAATGTTCGCAATGGATGGAAGAACGCTTCCATGCCCCGCGGATCCTTCTGACGACCAGCGGTTCGACGGCCCTGGACATGGCACTTCTGCTGTGTGACCTGCAGCCCGGCGATGAGGTGATCCTGCCGAGCTTTACCTTTTCCTCAACCGCCAACAGCCCGCTGCTTTCCAAGGCGAAGCTTGTCTTTACCGATATCCGTCCGGATACGATGAATATTGATGAGACAAAGATCGAAGCGGCGATTACCGATAAGACAAAGGTCATTGTCGTCGTGCATTATGCCGGCGTGGCCTGTGAAATGGATACCATCATGGACATTGCCGCAAGGCATCATCTGAAGGTGGTGGAAGATGCCGCCCAGGGTGTCATGAGCACCTATAAGGGAAGGTATCTCGGCACCATCGGCGACTTTGGCTGCTACTCTTTCCATGAGACGAAAAACTATTCCATGGGCGAAGGCGGCGC
>JAFWCP010000113.1 GCA_017536845.1 Solobacterium sp.
AGTACGTATTTCGAGTACGAATTTCAATGATTCCTTCATATAAAGAATGACCGTGAATCATAAAAGCAATCTGCTAAAATATAAGCATCTATCGGAGGTTGGTTCATGAAGAAGGCATATTCCATATCAGACATTCCCAATGCATTTGTATTGAGGGAACTCAGAGTTAATGAACTTGATGAATACTATTATGATCAGACGATGATTACCAGAACCGGCAGACGCAATGTTTCGCCAATCGAGGATATTTTTGAGGACTGCCTGACAAATGAAACAACCCATGCATATCTGTTGATGGGTCATAAAGGCTGTGGGAAAAGCACAGAACTGAATCGTCTGGCACAGCGTCTGGCCAATGAAGGCTATCAGGTCAGAACCATTGAGTGTTCAAAAGACATCAATATGGACAGTCCGCTGTTTTCAGAAATCCTGATCCTGCTTGCCGAACAGCTTTTGGATATTGCAGAAACAATCAAGTGCAATCTTGAAAAAGATACCATTTTAACCCTCCTCTCGTTCTGGAAAGAGGAAGCGATTGAATACGGAACTTTCACCAAGGAACGAATTATTGAAATTGAAGGCGGTGCAGGCCTGGGAAGTCCGGAAATCCTGAAACCTTTTCTTGAACTTTTTTTCAAACTGAAAGCTGACAGCAAGCTCAGTGAGAATAACAGGGTTGAATACAAAAAGAAGCTGGAAAAACGGCCTTCGGAATGGCTGAATCTTCTTCGGGATGTAGCAGATCAGATTTCGCGAAAAATGGATTACAGGAAGCCGGTTATCATTTTCGAAGACCTTGATAAACTTGACGAATACAATCCTGAAAATCCATGGGAGATCTTCCTTACAAACGGTGCTTTTCTCAAGGATTTCAATTTTCCCATCATCTATACGTTCCCTATTGCCATGAGTTATGATCCCAGGTTTGGTGCTCTTGATGGTTTCTACGAAGTCAAAAACCTGCCTATGATCAAACTGCATAACAGCACCGATACTCCTGATCAATTGTATGAACCGGGTTATGATGCGATAATGGCTATCATTGAAAAACGCTGCGATCTGTCTCTTTTTGAAGATGCTGCACTGAAGGAAGCAATTATTAAAACCGGCGGTTCTCTGAGGGATCTGTTTAAGGTTATTAACGAAGCGTCCAGACTTGCCCGCAGAAGCGGGTCAGATAGTATTTCACTTGAAATGATTCAGGATGCATTGGAAGACATCAAATCAAGCCTGACAAGACGTTTTGATCAGGAATCCTATGAATTCCTCATGAAGATTTACAAGGGTGAAAAAGACCTGATCATCGATAAACCGATGCTTTTACAGATGATGCGTGCAAACATCGTTCTGGAATATAACAGCAAGCGCTGGCATGATCTCCATCCTCTGGTCCGGGATTTTTTCAAAGACCATGAGCAGAAAATCACAGATATTATTCGTTCAAGTAAGGATGACGAACAATGATTGACAGTGTTCCGGCAAATGAATCACTAAAATGGATTACGGAATCCTCAGATGAGGGGCTGTTTTTCCTTGTGGCCCCTCCGGATGTTCAACGTGCATCTGTTGATAGTCTGCATACTTCTGATATTGAAGTGATGGATTGCTCGACGAGCAAAGACAGAGTATACAGGTTTCACGAAATAAGGTCCTGGATAAGTGCTCATGCAAATATCAAGACGTTTTTCCTGTTAAATATCCAACTGTACTTCTTTGATAATGAATTCAAAGATCAGAACATTCAGAATATCAACTTCAGCAGAGATATGCTTGCCCGCCTGAATGTAAATATTGTTTTCTGTATGACAGAAATGGCAGAGGATCTGCTTAACAAAAGAGCTTACGATTTCTATTCTCACATCAAACTCGTTATCAGACCTGAGGGCCAGGAATCTGTTTTAACAAAGCATACACAGATGGACAATTTTGATCATGCAGGTGCTTCTGTTAACAATACTGCAAAAGATATACATCCCAAACCGGTAGATTTCACTTTACCGTCCCATCAATTATCCGGATTGGCGGATTCCTATATCGTGTACGGTGACAAGGAAGAGGATCACTTTAACTATTTGGAAGCATTACGGGATTATCTGACAGCCCTTCTGATCTATCAAAAACTGGATACGTCTTCCAAAAATGCATTTAATGCTTTATTGAAAGTCTCTACGGCTTATCGTGAAGCAGGTGATTATCGTAATGCATTAGAACGTATGAAAAGCGCCATAAAGCTCGGTGAAGCCCTTTTTGGACCTGACCATACCTCGACAGCCACGGCGTACAATAACATCGGCGTTATATATGACAACATGGGCGAATACGGCAAAGCCCTGGAATACTATCAGAAGGCATTGAGAATCCGTGAGGAAGTGCTTGGCCCGGATCATCCGGATACAGCAGCGACGTACAATAACATTGGCTTAGTATATGAAGACATGGGCGACTATGGCAAAGCCCTGGAATACTATCAGAAGGCATTGAGAATAGTTGAGGAAGTGCTTGGCCCGGATCATCCGAATACAGCAGCGACGTACAATAACATCGGCGGCGTATACCGATCAATGGGCGACTATGACAAAGCCCTGGAATACTATCAGAAGGCATTGAGAATAGTTGAGGAAGTGCTGGGAAAGAACCACCCGTTGACTGCAAAGACAGTTACAAATACCAAGCAGTGCCTTCAAAAATATTATAATGAATTTCAAACTTTAAATGATCTTCCGGAAGCTATCATAAAGATGATCACTGCCCATGATTGTTTTGGCTTACAGTTAATTAAGTGATCCTGACAGAATTGATAGTCTTTCAATATCATCTACAGGATTGATCGCAGTTCCGTAAGACTTTGAAATCTGATGCTTTGACGGCAGGAAAGAAAAGCTCGATTACTATCCGATGTTCTGTGACATCGAATTTCAGCATGCGTCGATCTGCCGATCATGGTGTCTGACAATGCTGAATCGTGTACCATGGTCGATCTGGAAAATGTTCCGGATGAAATGGTCAACGGCCTTAGTGCTGCTGAAAGAAACAGGTGACCGCGTCCGGCCTGATGGCTTGAAACCTTTCCAGGTGTTTCAGAAAACTGAACATCTGCGGCTTTGCATGGCATGGCCGTTTTCTTCTGCCTTACGACACTCTTTCATGATTGAGGAATGCCTGAACTTCTTTTGAGATGTAAACTGTGCATCGGAGGTGAGAAATTATGAAACATATTTTGAAAACCATATTGTACATAGCCTGCCTGACATCTGTTCTTACCCCTGTCCAGGGCAAGGCTGAAACGCTGCCGGAAGAAACGGTACAGGCGCCGGTTGGCTACCTGGACGAAGAGCCGGCAAGAGCATCACGTCGGGCTGTTCAGAACGACAGTGATTTCACATATGAAGAAACAGATGACGACTCCCTGGTGATCACCGGCTATTCCGGCAGTGAAACGGAACTGGCCATTCCGAAAACCATCGACGGAAAAACCGTAACCGCCATCGGCTATCGGGCGTTCGCAAGCTCAGGCATCGTTTCCGTGACGATGCCGGACACGATTCAGACCATTTACGACGATGCCTTTGCCTTCTGCCGTTCCTTAAAGAAGGTGAAGCTGTCGGCGTCGCTGACCTATCTTGGCGGCGGTGCCCTGGCTGAAACGAAAATTGAAAACCTGCAGCTGCCGGATTCGCTGGAATCCATCGGCGACTACGCCCTGCAGGGCCTGCACATCAAGACATTCACCCTGCCGCTTTCCATGAAGGATTACAGCCCTCTGGCTGTAGTGGATACGAATGCGGCATACCGTCTGGAGACGATCATCGTGCCGGAAGGAAATGCGTATTATTCCGCAAAGGACGGTATCCTGTATTCCAAAGACGGCAAGACCCTTGTGAATTATCCGTCCGGCCGCAAAGGAAGCAGTTATGCGATCGAAAAAGGCATTACGAAGATCGGCCGCTGTGCCTTTGCGAACAATGAATACCTGCAGGCAATTACGATTGCGAATACGGTAACAACCATGGATGAGGCTCCGTTTGTCAATACGCGTATCACTGATCTGCATGTACCGGCATCGGTAACGGAATACGCCTACTTCCCGTTCTCGAACATGTATGAACTTGTCAATGTCGTCATGGAAGACAGCGGCATTGAAGAACTGCCGTACCAGTGTTTCCGCGGTGATGCAAAACTCAAAAGCATCATCCTGCCGGCTTCGCTGGTAAGGCTGGGCGCACATGCCTTACGTGATACCGGCCTGGAAATTCTTGACCTCAGCATGATGAAGAATCTGAAGGAAACCTCCGGTGGCAGCTGCTGTGAAAATAAGCAGCTGAAGAAGGTCATCCTGCCGGAAGGCATCCAGCTGATCTGTGAGGACAGCTTCTCCTTCTGTCCGAACCTGCAGGAAATCAATCTGCCTGATTCACTGAATGAAATTGAAGGCAATGCCTTCCGCAGTTCACCGGTCAACGATACCTTCAGGGCTCCAAAAGGGATGTTCTGTGTGGATGAAAACACAAAGCATTATATCCGCAATATCGAAACCCTGGTTGTCAGCGGCGAGATGAAATATGACGACGCCTATAAGGTTCTTGATCTTGTCAACAAGGAAAGATCGGCTGCTGGCGCTCCTGCTTTGACCATGGACCAGGAACTGCTTGACGCAGCCATGCAGAGGGCGGTCGAGACCAGCGTTTACTGGGATCATACAAGACCTGACAATACCAAGTGCTTTACCATCTGTTCCAAGATGTTCGGTGAAAACATCGCTGCGGGCCAGAGCAATCCGGAAAGTGTCATGAAATCCTGGATGAATTCTTCCGGCCACCGCAGCAATATCCTGAACACAGGCTTTACCCTCGTCGGCATCGGAGCGGCTGTCGTAGACGGCAGCATTTACTGGGTCCAGTGCTTCGGCAGCGGCAGCCTGGTTCCGGCATCCAAAGAGGCCGACAGCAGGAAGACCTACAGGTTCTATGCGGACAGAGACCTGGCTGAAGCAGAGTGCGAAACGGAAATCTCCATGGAAAAGGGTGAAACCCATACGATTCATACCTATGTGAACCGGACAGATATTGAACCGGAAACCTTTACCTACACTGCTTCCAATGACAATGTCAAGGTCTCAGACAAGGGTGTCATCACCGCTGTCAAAGACGGCGAAAGTGTGATTACAGCGGTAAACATCACTGATACCACCCTCAGATACGAAATTCATGTCAGGGTGGAAACGAAAATCACAGCCATTTCCATTCAGGACGCGAAGACGGAAATGCAGGTGAATGAAACCCAGACACTCAAGGTTGTCATTACACCTTCTGATGCATCAGCAGAGGTAAGGTATTCTTCTTCTGATCCTTCTGTGGCAAAGATTGATGATAAGGGACTGATTACAGCCCTGAAGGAAGGGACTGTAAAGATTACGGCCGAAGCAGGCGGAAGGAAAACATCCTTCACTCTTACTGTGAAGGACAGCAGTTCTGATCCTGCCGCGTGCAGGGCATTCGGGTTCTGCCGCTATAACGGCAAGTGGTACTGGTATGAAGACTGGACCAGACAGGGAACCATGGCAGATCCCAGGAATGTCATCGGTGACGGAACGCCCAGAGGCAGAGAAATCTATGACAGCGAAAGCAACGGCTGGTACTGGCTGGATTCCATTTATGACGGGGCCAAGGCGGAAGGCAAGGAGGTATGGGTTCCCTATATCTACCAGGATGACTCCGGCAAGTCAGATGCCCAGCTGCGGGAACTGGCAAGGCTTTCCGACGCGGGACTTGAAGATTATATGTACAGCTGCCTGAAGAACAGGACAGGCAAGTGGATCCGCTACGATGAAAACGGCAAGATGATCAAGGGCTGGGTCACGATCGCCGGAGAACTTGCCAGGATTTATCCGGGACAGGCGGGCAATACCTATTATTACGATACCATGACAGGTGTCATGGCCAAGGGCTGGATCACCATGAACGGGCAGACCTACCATTTTGATGAGGTTACCGGAGCGCTGATCAGCTGAGGTATCAACAGATATGGCGGATATCCGAAAAGATATCCGCTTTTTCATTGCGGATTAAGCGGTTCAGCGATACGGAATTCAGGAAAGCAGGGATGTTCTGATGCCTGCTTCCGGGCGGATGGCATTTCTGCCGCAATGCAGGGGAGCATCATTTCCTCTGCTCAATGACAGAAAACTATTGTATTTTCTGTTTCGGCAGATGCAGAATGATGGCAGAAACAAGTATTCTTTTGGAAGGAGGAAGTGATGAACCAGAACGAGATTGTATTATTCGAAAGTGCTGATCATGAGGTCAGACTGCCTGTCGAAACCGATCGTAAGACAGTCTGGCTGACAAGGCAGCAGATGGCTGATCTGTTTGGCAGAGACGTTAAGACCATCGGCAAGCATATCGCGAATGCGCTGAAGGAAGAACTGGATGCTTCAGCTGTCGCAAAATATGCGACAACTGCCGCTGACGGCAAAACCTATCAGACGGAACACTACAGTCTGGATATGATTATTTCTGTCGGTTATCGGGTAAAATCAAGCCGCGGCGTTGAATTCCGCCGTTGGGCTAACAATGTGCTGAAACAGTATGTCCTGCAGGGCTATGCTGTGAATGAAAAGCTGCTTGCCGCTCAGGGAAAGACCATTCAGCTGCAGGCAAGAATGATTGCCGGCCTCATTGAAGGCGATGAAAAAGAAGTGTTCAAGGCTGTCAACGCGTATACCGATGCCCTGACGCTGCTGGACTGCTACGACCATCAGTCGCTCAGCCGGCCGCAGGGGAATGAACCGATCTACCGGCTGACGTATGCCGAGTGCCGAAAGATCATTGACCAGATGGAATACGCCGGGAAATCAGAGGTATTCGGAGTTGAAAAAGAAGCAGGGAAAGTAGAAGGTATTCTGGCAGCCGTCTATCAGAATGTCTTTGGGCAGGAGGTATACCCATCGCTTGAAGAAAAGGCAGCCAGTCTGCTGTATTTCATGATCAAGGATCATCCTTTCGCCGATGGCTGCAAGCGGATTGCGGCATCCCTGTTCCTGGAATTTCTGAACCGGAACAGCATCCTGTTCAGGGATGGGCAGCCCCTCATCAGCAATGCCGCTCTTGTCGCGATGACATTGATGATCGCGGAATCCAGACCGGAAGAAAAAGATGCCATGATTACCCTGGTCATGAACTTCCTTGCCTGATTTCCATCCGTCCGGAATTCTGAAGGGGATCTTCGAAAACCAGCGGTACTGCAATTCACATGCCTGATATAAAACTCTGTCAGTCCGTTGATACGGAATCAGATTCGTACAGACAGAAAGCCTGCAAGACAGTTGTGTTTGTTATGGCAGAACTGAGAAAGAGGAAGCTGAGAACCGTCATTTCTGCAGGAACCGGTTCTGTCAGCTTTCACAGATGTTAAGGCTGCTTCTGAAACAGCCTATGGAACCGGATTCGCCTGTCACGTGACCGTTGTCGATACTTATGCTTCAGGAAGCGTCACGGGATCACAGTCAGTCGGTTCAAACGCTGCTGTACCGGCACGATTACAGGCGGCAGCAGTGTGAGCACGGCATGGTCGCATAACAGATATTATTAAAATAAAA
>JAFWCP010000114.1 GCA_017536845.1 Solobacterium sp.
TCCGTATCTGAATCAGAGCAAAGAAGAACTCCTGGAAGATCTTGCTGTTTTACGTCAGGTTACAGGGAGTCGGCAATGATCGTAGTTTCTGATTCCACACCGCTTATTACATTGATGAAAGCTGGTACGCTTGAAATTCTTCACTCCATGTTCGGAACAGTTCAGATTCCGGAAGCAGTATTCTTTGAACTGACCGGCAATGAGAGATTCCGGGACGAGGCTGATATGATCCGGAACTGCTCGTTTATTCAGGTTGTCAAAGTTCATGATCCTTCACGGGTGGAATTCTTACAAAGAGTCACCGGGCTTGACTTAGGGGAAAGTGAAGCGATCATTTTTGCGGATGAAACGAATGCTGATGTACTGTTGATGGATGAGGCGGCCGGCAGAAGAGTTGCCAAAAACATGCGCCTGCCATTGGCCGGCAGTGTCGGTATTCTGGTGAATGCTTATCAACTTCACCTGCTCAGCAGAGATGAGGCGGTCGCAGCATTTAACAGGATCAGGAATGCCAACAGGCATATCAGTGAGAGACTGATCCAGGATGCACTAAATGTCATCTATCAAGAGGGATGATCTGCTGCCCTGATTGAAAAAGGCTTCATGGAAGAGACTCTATACACTGATTTTGTTCCAGCAGAGATGGGTATGTGCGGTTCACGAAACAAAACTGCACCAATAAGAAGGAATACTCATATACCAAAACGACACATTTCTACCGCTGCAACCATAATTCACCGCTGATGGAAAGCATGATCTACTTCGGCTGGTAAACAAAAAAGTCTGCCCTGCAGACTTTTCTTTCGTTATTCAGCAACCGTGACAATCACCTGTGCATATCTTGTCATTGCGGCATCCGCATCATCGGATACGGCAACAACCAGGTTGAAGTAATCGCCGGGCTGGGCATCGGCCGGGACGGTGAAGCCGGTAGCCAGCTTTTCCGGTGTCCAGACACGGATGTCTGTCATTGCCCCGCTGTAGACGGAGCCTTCATTGAAGTAGAACCAGGAAGCAGAGAGACTGTCTCCATCCGGATCGAATGCTTCGGCTGAGAAGGTGACAGGCTTGCCGGCCTTGGCGGTCAGCTGCCAGTTTTCAACGGTGACAACCGGAGCATGGTTGCAGTGTTCGTAATCGTTGACGCACCAGTCAGCTCTTGCCGCAAAGTCGAGCTGGTAAGGGAGCAGGAACCTGTTCGGCGTGCCCGGGGTGCCGGTGTTGTAGTTGTAGGAAGCAGCAGCTTCGACTTCTTCATCGGTGTATGTGATGGCGCCGACCCAGGATCCGTACTTGCCGTTTTCCATGCCCTTGAGGCCGTTGTTCAGCAGGGCCATAAAGCCGGTGGAGTCGCCTTCGCCGATGAAGTCATACTTTTCAAACTTTGTTGCCGGGAATCCGTCATAGCCCCAGTCGATGGTATCGATCAGGCCATACTGGTAGGCATCCACTTCATTGGGAATTTCATAACCGTCAAGGAAGAGGTTGTACCTGCCAAGCAGGGCGCCATGGTCAAACTTGATGTTTTCAGAGAGCCATTCGCCATGGAAGGTATAGTTGACATCCGGTGCTGTGCCCAGGAAATAGCAGAAGTTCATCGGGTCATGGTCATCGGTTGTGCATAACGGTGCGAAGAAGGCGCAGTAGCTGCCGGTTGTGCTCATATGGACGATGCCGGGATAGAGCTCTTCGATCTTGTTGTCAGCCCAGCTGTTGTCCTGGCCTGTACCGGAGATGATGACCTTGTTGATGACTTGTTCCCTGACCTTTTCCCAGTCATCCTGGTTGTCTTCATAAATGCTCAGCAGGGCTCTGACGACAGTATTGACGCCGCCCCAGGAGAACAGGTACAGAGGACGGGGATCATCATCCATGATGGCATCAACGATCCAGTCAGAACCTTCGGATGCCTCACGGACATCGCCTTCAAAGGCAATGTTGCCGACCTTGGTGATGCTTAACAGCTCATCCGGTGTCGGATAGTTGGCATCGTTCTGAGAAAGGTATTCATACACTTCCCGGTATTCATTGTCCCAGAGATCTTCAATCCAGCCTTCCGGGATGTCTCTGTAGTGGGTGAAATCCGCAGCAGCAGGGTCAGGCGTTGCTGCACCGGTATGGGTTGTATAAACCGCTTCACCTTCGCAGAGATAGTTGGGTGTGACTTCACCCAGGGTATGTTCGCCGTCACCGTTCCAGTGGTATTTGGAGGCGGAGTAGACAATGCCGTCAAGGTCTACTTCGTTGAAATACAGGGCCAGGTGGATCAGGGAATTCATATCATCACATTCCACGTCGGTGGTGATGATGGCACGGGGCCTGTCTTCCGGTGCAACCACCGGCAGGTACGGTGTCTTTGTCGAAACGGTTTCAATGGCATCTTCTGTCGGAGCCGGTGTTGCGGCGACGGAAGAAGCGGGCGCGGAAGAAGCAGCAGTCGACGCTGCGGCGGAAGAAGCCTGTGTGCAGCCGGCCAGAACCATGGCCAGAGCAGCTGTTGTCAAAATCTGTTTTCTCATCTTTTCCCTCCGGCAAATCCTTGATTTGCTTACACTGAAAGGATATCCGTAAGGGATGTTCAAAACAATGAATCTACTGAATGCTTTTCCTGATTTAACTAAATGTTTTTCAGATATTTAGTAATTCGCCGCGGACGATGATCTCTGTATTGACGGCAATACGCTGGGCCGTCTGATGGGGTTCGTGGATCAGGTCCATGAGCCTTCTGACCCCGGCCCGGCCGAAATCCTGCTTGTTGACCTGGATTGTGGTGAGGGCTCTGCTTTCTGCTTCCGGCACATTGTCAAAGCCGGTGACAAAGGCATCAATGCCCAGCCTGTCCAGGATGTCTTCCGTGATCAGGGCAAGAAAATCATTGGCGCAGACAAAGACTTCCGGCAGGCCTTTTGATGACCGCTGCAGCTTCCGGAGCTGTTTTTCAAACAGGATGCTCCAGTCGGGAACATGGTCCAGGCGGAAGTCGAACAGCTGTTCATGAGGGATCTCATGGTCATGCAGCGCAGCAAGGTAGCCGCTTTTCCTCTCCCGGAAGTTGTTGATGTAGAGGCTGGATGTGATGAAGCCGAATTTCCGGAATCCTGCCTTGATCAGGATCCTGGTCATTTCATAGGATGCACCGGCATTGTTGATGGCGACATAGTTGTTCCGCTGGTCGTTATAGGCAACATCGAGAAAAACGTGAGGCAGCTTCATGTTTTCAAAGACATGCAGCTGTTCTTCCCTGAGGTAGGTGGCAAGGATCAGGATGCCGTCACAGGTATAGGGATCATCCATCAGACGTACGCCCTGGATCCTGTCCTGGTAGGATAGATGGTTCACCAGCAGCTGGCAGCCAAGGGCTGTGCATTCTTTTTCAATTCCGCCCAGCAGTGCCGCAAAGAAGGTATTGTCAGTGACGCTGTCTTTTGCGTCCTGGAAGAAGATCAGCCTGATGGCATTGGTTTTCCTTTCCCGCACATAGCCAAGCTCTTCTGCCGCCTGCAGGATTTCCTGACGTTTCTTTTCGGAAATGGTTCCGCGGCGGTTGTTCAGGGCATTGGAAACCGTCCCGGGGGAGACATTGGTTTTGCGGGCGATATCTGCAACTGTTACTTTTTTCATGAGGATAAGGTATCACATTTTGGAAATGGACAGAATACGCAATGCAGGAAATGAAAAAGGAGCAGAGGGGTATTCTGCTCCTGAAGAAAGTTACGAGAGTCCTCTGCGGCCGGCCGGGTCGCCGATGATGAAATGCTGATGCATGGAAAACAGGGCATGGGTCAGGCTGCGGAGGTTGTCGTCGAAGACAAGGCTGATTTCCAGCCTCTCGCACAGCGGCTTCAGCAGATGGTGGGTAAAGATGCTGTTGGTGTAAATGGCGGCCGGCTTCTTCTTCCTTTTCAGCATCCGCTTCACCAGGACTTCCAGCTGGTACTCCAGACCCCAGACATCATCCTTGCCGATATCAAGGTGCAGAAGCTTTCCGGTATGGCGGTTCAGGCAGAGCAGCAGCTGCGGGACTATCCTGCTGCAGCTGTCCTTGTCCGCGATGGGGGATACAAAAGCCAAAGAGACATCGAAGTTTTCCAGCGGGGATACCGGCAGTGCTGCCGCCTGCTGCAGAAGGGTTTCCTCGGGCAGTTCTGCCTCCGGCAGCATGGACTCATCAAACGGCTGTGTTTCAATGGCGGAAAGGCGGTAGCCGTCACCGTCCTTGACCATATATGCCAGGCGGCTTCCGGAATATGACTTCAGCTGCGGCAGGGCGGCAATGGAAAACTGCCCTTTTTTATCCAGGCGGTCCAGATACAGCACGGCGTCAAAGGCTTCCTCCAGCATCCGGTAATCCTCCTGACGGCCGGGGCAGTCAAGGCGGAAGGGCTCATAACGGCTGAATGACGGCAGGATGGTCCTGTCTGTCACGGTGATGTTCAGCTGCTTCAGCAGTCCATTGACAGCACGGTAGCTTTCGTCGGGCATTTCGTTCCTGGGTTCAAAGACACACTGCACCGAGTGCTGGGTCAGGCCGGAAAGGATGCCGTCTTCGCCTTTGAGGTTCTTTACCAGCCGCAGAAGGCTGTGCAGTCCTTCTTCGCCGGGGTACACAGCAAGGCTGATATAGCCTGACGAGCTTCCCATGACGCTGATATACGCGTCGCTGCCGTCAGAAAGCCGCAGCCCGATGATCTGCTCGGAGTAGAATTTCCTGTATATTTTTGCGCCATAAAAGAGCATGGCCTTATCAAACAGTTCTCTGGTAAACATGAAACAATGCCTCCTTTTCAGAATGCTATTGTAACATGTCAGAGGAACGGTTACTGATAAAGACAAAAGAATTGTTTTCGTGTAGAATATGCGTGAGGGAGAAAGTTGTGTATGAATCTGTTCAAACCCGTCGATATGACGAAAGACAATCCGGTAAAAGTGATTCTTCTGTTTACCCTGCCGATGCTGATAGGGAACATCGCCCAGCAGCTGTACAATACCGTCGACAGCATCATTGTCGGCCGCTATGTCGGTGACAATGCCCTGGCCGCCGTCGGTTCGGCCGGCCCGATTATCAACCTGATGCTTGTATTGTTCATGGGCATCGCGACCGGTGCCAGCATCATGGTGTCCCAGTATTTCGGGGCAAAGCAGAGGGAACGCCTTTCCAAGGCCATCGGCACCTGCATCATGATGACTTTTGCTGCTTCGATCTTCATCATGGTCATCGGCCCGTTTATTACACGGCCTCTGCTGCATCTGTTAAATACGCCGGAATCCATCATTGACTGGTGTACCGGTTATCTGAATATCATCTTCTTAGGCATCATGGGCGGGGGCTATTACAACATCCTGTCCGGTGTCTTAAGAGGTCTGGGGGATTCCGTATCCGCCTTAATCTACCTGCTTGTAGCTACCCTTCTGAACATTGTTCTGGACTATACGTTTGTCGCCAAGCTGAATATGGGCGTTGCCGGTGTTGCCTGGGCGACCATCATTGCCCAGGCGGTCAGTGCCGTCTGCTGCCTGGTCAAGCTGACAAGGATGAGCGATATCTTTGACCTGAAGAAGGAATACCTGATCCCTGAACAGGAATACTCAAGCCGTCTGATCAGGCTTGGCCTTCCCTCCGGCATTACCCAGGCCATCTTCTCCATGTCCATGATCGTCGTGCAGTCTTTAACCAACAGCTTCGGTGAACTGTTCATTGCGGCCAATGTCATCGTCATGCGTATTGACGGCTTTGTCATGCTGCCGGCATTCTCGTTCGGCGCTGCCATGACAACCTTTGCCGGCCAGAACATCGGTGCCAGAAAGCTTGACAGAGTGACGGAAGGGGCAAAGAACGGCACGCTTGCGGCAATGGGGATCTCGGCTGTACTGACAGCGATCATCCTGCTGTTCGGCAAACAGCTGATGGGCATCTTCACCGATACGCAGGAACTGATTACCCTGAGCAACAACATGATGAGGATCATTGCCGTAGGTTATATATTAATGGAAGTCACGCAATGCTTATCCGGCATCATGAGAGGGGCCGGTGATACGGTCACGCCGATGTGGATCTCCATCCTGACATCGGTTGCCATCCGTGTGCCGCTGGCATATGGGCTGGTCTGGATTACCAGGACACCCGAACTGCCGCAGGGCAACTGCGCAATGATGTATTTGAGCATGCTGATCAGCTGGAGTGTAGGTGCATTGGTTACCTTCTTGATGTACCGCAAAGGCAACTGGAAGCAGAGAGCAATCAATTATTAAGCCAAAGACACAGCCGCCATGGTCAACCATGACGGCTGTTTTATTGCTGTATTTGTGATCAGGGATTGAAGCAGGCTATGCAAAAGCAACAGGCATTTCAATCATCGGAACTATGCCATGGCACCTTCCACCGGAATGGGAATTCCGGGTTTATTCAATATCGTTGAATTCTCCGCTGATATACAGCTTTTCCAGGTTGTGTGCTTCTCGCAGTTCCCTGTTGGTGGCATGATTCAGATTTGCAATCCTGGTGCCGGTAAGAATATAGCAGCAATCAGGACGCGTCAGGGAGTTGTGCATCAGAGATGTTCTGTGCGTGGTGACAACGGACTGAAAAGAAGATTCGTTGTTGAGAATGTGTATGATTCTTTCCGATAAATCAAAATGGAAATAAGCATCAAAATCGTCTATAAAGAGAAAAGAAATGCTGTTGAAAGAAACAATTTTACAAAAGAAGAACAGAAGAAGTGCGAGTGTGCCACTGGAAGCAATTGCCGCAAA
>JAFWCP010000115.1 GCA_017536845.1 Solobacterium sp.
CTGCGCGGCCGCATCCAGCGGGGGTCGGAACAGGGGTACTGCTGGCTGCTGTCGGATGCCGCCGACCCGAAAACGATCGAGAGGCTTGACGTACTGGTGAAATCCAATAACGGTTTTGAGATTTCATATGAAGATTTGCGGCTGCGCGGGCCGGGTGATATACTTGGTACAAGACAGAGCGGCGTTCCCGATTTTATCCTGGGAAACATTGTCAAGGATACAAGAATCATCGAAACCGCCCGCAAAGACGCGGCTGACATTGTCCGTGACCAGGCCAATCCGGGCTATGCCGCCATTCTGGACAGCGCCGCGGTCAACGGCTCTTTCCGGGATTAACAGGAGAAGAAGAAATGGACATTTTTGAATGGCTGAAAGGAAGAGGCATCACCGTGAAAAACACCGTTCTGGTAGAACAGGCGTTTATCCACTCTTCCTATGCCAATGAGCATAAACTGAAACACGATAACGAACGGCTTGAATTCATGGGCGACGCGGTGCTGCAGCTCTGGAGCACGGCCGCCATCTATCCGCTGAACATGTCGGAAGGGCGTATGACGAAGCTGCGCAGCGAACTGGTCTGCGAGAAGGCACTCAGCATTTACGGCCGGCAGCTGCACCTCAACGAATTCCTGAAGCTCAGCGCCGGCGAGGAGAAAACCGGCGGCCGCGACAAGGACGCCATCATCGCTGACATGTTTGAAGCATTCCTGGGAGCGCTGTACCTCGACCAGGGGATGGCGGCGGTTGATGTGATCCTCAACGAAGCGATTACGCCGCGCCTGGCACATCCTGAGGATGTCGGCATTGTCCATGACTACAAGACCCGCCTGCAGGAATATGTGCAGGCCGATACCCGCCACAGCGTACGTTACCAGCTGGTGGAGGAATCCGGGCCTTCCAACGCCCCGACCTTTGTCATGAACGTCATCGCCGACGGGCTGGTTCTCGGCACCGGCAGCGGATCAACCAAAAAACAGGCAGAACAGAATGCGGCGCGGGATGCGCTGGAGAAGATGGCAGTTTAGGGAGGATCATCATATGCGACTGAGTGAATTACGTAAGGAAGTAACTGAGGGAAAACTGGACGAACGATTTGCCGCCCTGTATGGCGAAGAGGCAGTCGTCAGCCAGCGAGAAAGATACGCTGAACTTCTGAACAAGGCGGAAGGCCTTTTCGGCGACCGGGAAGGGCATCTTTTCAGTGCCCCGGGCCGGACTGAAGTCGGCGGCAACCATACCGACCATCAGCTGGGCCGGGTGTTTGCGGCTTCGATCAACCTGGATGTGGCGGCGGCTGTCATTGCCGCCGATGACAACATCGTCCGCTATGCGGCCAAGGGCTTTGCGGTTGATCCTGTCAATCTCAGCAGCCTGGAACCTGTCAGGGAAGAAGAAAACAGGACCGAAGCTTTGATCCGCGGCGTTGCGGCCGGGCTTGTGCAGAGAGGCTACAAGGCCGGCGGCTTTATGGCCTATGCCGAATCGGATGTCATCGCCGGCGGCGGCATGTCGTCTTCGGCGGCTTTTGAAGTGCTGCTCGGCACCATTTACAACAGCCTTTACAACAACGGTGAAGTGCCGGCGGAAACAATTGCCAAGGTCGGCCAGTACGCCGAAAACGTCTATTTCGGCAAACCCTGCGGCCTGCTCGACCAGATGGCCTGTTCGGTCGGCTCCTTTGCCGCCATCGACTTTGCGGATAAGGAAAACCCGGTGGTGGAGAAGGTCAGCTTTTCCCCGGCTGCATACGGTTACGCGCTCATCCTGACCGACATCAAGGCTTCCCATGCCGAGCTGTCCGGCGAATATGCGGCCGTGCCCGGAGAAATGAAGGCAGCGGCGGCAGTTCTGGGCCACAGCGTTCTTTCCGAAACAGATCTTGCGGAGCTGGTTGCCAATGCGGCAAAGATCCGCGCGGCCTGCGGCGACAGGGCTTTCTTAAGAGCGTACCACTTTGTAAAAGAAACCGAACGGGCAAAGGCGGAAGCCGAAGCTCTGAAGAAAGGCGATATCGACGCCTTCCTGAAGCTCGTTAACGAATCGGGTCATTCCAGCTACATGTACCTTCAGAATATCAGCGTGCCCGGCGCCGTCAAAGAACAGCCGGCCGCGCTTGGTCTTGCCCTTTCCGAAGCGGTTCTCAACGGCCGCGGTGCCTGCCGCATCCACGGCGGCGGTTTTGCCGGAACCATCCAGGCCTTCGTGCCGGAAGATCTGAAGGAAACCTATATCAGAACACTTGAATCCGTCTTCGGTGAAGGAGCCTGCTATGTGCTGCGGGTCCGCGACTGCGGCGGCATTCAGATTGCTTAATATCCGGAGGTAATAATTTATGTTGAAAGACGGAAAGATTCTCATCGGCAAGGCCGGCGATCTTGAAATCGCCATGATTCCCCGTATGATGAACAGACACGGTCTGATTGCCGGCGCCAGCGGCACCGGCAAGACCGTCACCCTGAAGGTCATCGCCGAATCGCTCAGCGAACTTGGCATTCCGACCTTCATCGCCGACGTCAAGGGCGACCTGTCCGGCATGATCCGGCCCGGCGACTATGAAAGGATCCGCGAGCGCCTGGAAAGCATGGGCATCGAAGGCTATGAATGCCGGAAGTATCCGGTGCACTTCTTCGACGTCTACCGTGAATACGGCCATCCGATCCGGGCCATCGTCGAAGAGATGGATCCGGTGCTGTTAAGCCGTATCCTTGATCTCACCGATGCCCAGCGCGGCGTTCTGAACATCATCTTCAGGGCTGCCCAGGATATGGACCTGGACATCATCGACCTCAAGGACCTGCAGGCCATGACCGCCTATGTCGGCGACCACGCCAAGGACTATACCGTCAAGTACGGCAATGTCTCCAAGCAGAGCGTCGGCGCCATCCAGCGCAAGCTGCTGGAACTGGAAAACCAGCAGGGTGCGCTCATGTTCGGCATGCCGGAACTGGTGCTTGATGACCTGATGACCACTGAAGGCGGCATGGGCATGATGAACATCCTGGAGTGTGAAAAGCTCTTCCAGCATCCGATGATGTATTCAACCTTCCTGTTATGGCTGCTTGACCGGCTGTATACGGAACTGCCGGAAGTCGGCGACCTGGACAAGCCGAAGATCATCTTCTTCTTTGATGAGGCCCACCTGCTGTTTAACGGTGCTTCGAAGCAACTGCTGGAAAAGATCGAGCAGATGATCAAGCTGATCCGTTCCAAGGGTGTCGGCATCTTCTTCTGCACGCAGTCACCGGCCGACATTCCCAATTCCGTCCTGGCCCAGCTGTCAAACCGCATCCAGCATTCGCTGCGGGCGTATACGCCGGCTGAAATCAAGGCTGTCAAGCAGGCGGCGGAGAGCTTCCGGCAGAATCCGGAGCTTGATATGGCTGAGACCATCACCAACATGAAGACCGGCCAGGCCCTGGTCAGCGTCCTCGATGATGACGGGGCACCGACCATCGTCCAGAAGACCAAGATCCTGCCGCCCAAGTCGAGCATGGATGTTGCCCCGGATGACGAGCGCCGCCGTGCCTTTACAATCGACAGCCTGTACGGCCGTTACGAAAAGGACATCGACCCTGATTCCGCCTTTGAGGCCATGGACCGCATCTACCTGGAAGAAGAAGAGGCCAGACAGCAGGCTGAGCTGGACAAGCAGCAGGCCAAGCTGGATGAAATCAAGGCCCGCCAGGAAGCCAGGGAAGCGGCTGCAAAGGAAAAGGAAAACGACTGGATGGGACGGATTGCCAAGAAAGCCAAGCGCCGGGTCGAAACCGAGCTGGTCAACACCGGCGTCAAGTCAGCCAAGAAATTCCTGAACCTTCTGTTCAAAAAATAAATTCTGAAAACCACCGCCCTGCAGCCAACAGGGCGGTGATTCTGTGGTAGAATGTCACTCACGACGAAAGGGGGAAGGATGATGGACAAGAAAATCACTGACACAGGTCTGATGTTTCCGGTCAACTGTTCGGATACGCTGAAGGACGCACTGCTGGAATCCATCCGTTTCTACCGCGACGACGGCCGGGTCGAAATCACCCTGCATACGGAACGGATCCTGCCCAGCCAGGAATACAGCCTGATCGGGGAGACCATCAAGGCTGCCACCAGCGCGGAAACCAGGGTCATCGTGCATGCGGACAACCGCCGCATCAACCGCAATGAGCTGGAAAACTACCTGGTCCTGATCGGCCGCCAGAATCCGGAATACGAAGTGCTTTCACATTCGATGTTCCGCTTTGACAGAGATACGGAAAACCTTTGCTTTCTGGCCAATGACCGTGAGGAAGAAACAAAGCTGAACAACCTGATGGAAGGCTTTGAAACCGTACTGGCCGGGACCGGCCTTTCCCGCATGAACCTGCGCGTGGAGTTCCGGCAGGCTGAGGAAGAATCCATTCCTGACATCATTGTCGACAACCTGCCCGAGCCACAGGTGAAGAAGCCGGAAAAGGAAAAGACCTACGCCCGCCGCAAGCCGGAGGAATATGACGAAATCGAACTGCGTGACGTGCACGACCAGATCAGCGACATCCGCTTCGCCGGCGAAGTCTTTGCGGCCGAGATCACCGAGATCAAAAAGACCAAACGGCTGATCCAGACCCTGTCTGTCTATGACGGCACCGACGCGATCATTGTCAAACGTTTTGAAGGGCGTGTC
>JAFWCP010000116.1 GCA_017536845.1 Solobacterium sp.
CAGAAAGATCATCGAAAAGCTCGGCAATTTCAGCGTCATGGAACATTCCAGGGACCTTTCCGTGGCCCCGGGCAATGCGATGGATAAGTATTTCATGTCCCAGATGGGCGTTCGAAGAAGACAGCTTGTCGTGGACCTTGACGGCAAAAGCTCGCTGGTCACCCAGGCCGGCGCCATGCAGTGGCTTTTCGGCAATGTCAATGCAACAACCGGTGTGAAAGGGGTAGGCGACCTGTTCGGCAAGATGGTCAAAGGCGCGGTGACCAAAGAATCCGCCATCAAGCCCGAGTATGTCGGCGCCGGCAGGATCGTCCTCGAACCGACATACAAATACATCATCCTGCAGGATGCCGCGGCCTGGGGAAAAGAAGGCATGTCGATTGAAGACGGCATGTTCCTGGCATGCGACGGACGGGTGGAGCATAAAATCGCAGCCCGTACCAGCCTGTCTTCCGCCGTAGCCGGCAATGAAGGCCTCTTCAACCTGTGCCTGCGGGGCCAGGGGGTTGTGGCCCTGGAAAGCAATGTGCCTTCTTCCGAACTGATTACGGTGGATCTGGAAGATGATGTCCTCAAGCTTGACGGCAGCTTTGCGGTCTGCTGGTCGACAGCCCTGCAGTTTACCGTGGAAAGGTCATCCCGTTCCCTGCTTGGCTCGGCCGTCAACGGCGAAGGCCTGGTCAATGTCTACCGGGGGACAGGGCGGGTGCTGATTTCACCTACTACCTCTTCCACATCAAGCCTGTTCAGTACGACACATAACTGATTCTTCTGCAGAAACGAGAAGCCGGGGCAGCCCGGCTTTTTGTCCACGATATCAATCTTTTTGATACACAGGTCTAATGATACGGATAGTCGTTGCCGAGGCGGATCCGTATACTGCCTTTTTCTTCACCGCTGTCGAGTATGATCTCATGATACAGCCAGCTGGTTTTCAGCGGACTGGAAACTTCAAAGACAAGGTCTCCGGTAATGATCTGATTCGGTTTTAAAGTATAGGTTCCCTCCAGCATATTTCCGCAGACAGCGTCGGGATCGTTAACCGTTACAGGATACGTCCAGGTATCCGAATATGTCACGTAAAAATCCGCATCGTACATGCTAATCTGTTCGGGGAAAGTGTTTTTCATTGTCAGGTTCACAACCAGCAGCTGCCTGTTCTGCGGCGCTGACAAGGTTTCGTAAGATTTGGTATACTCCCAGTCGTTTACCGTGTAATCAAAGTAATAGGCATGCTGGGGGACATGGGGATCACCGACAATATGTCCGGCTGCTTCATCCTGTTCGATCTGCATTACTCCATACACCATAAAGATAGCCCATAATATGAGGGCCGCAGCTGTGACGGCTGCCACAACAGCATGCCCTCTCTTTGTCAGTCTTCCGGTTTTTTCGGCGTATGATCCGGCAGGCGCCGTTCTGCGTTTTACCGGTTTGCTTTTTGCCGGTCTGACCGCCTTCACCGGTTTTCCGGATGGCGGAAGCGGCCGCAATTCCAGACAGTAAGGACAGATCAGATCGTCGCCGGCACAGCGTGCCCTGCAGCTGGGGCAGACCCACGAAACAGCCGCGGAAAGCAAAGGACGGATTTCTTCCGGCTCAGTTATCATGCTTTCCTCAGCTGAAGGGCCGGCAGCCTGTTCTTCAGCAGCTGTCGGCCGGACTGTTTTTGCCGGGGAGGGCGTCAGGTCATCCAGAGTGTATTCGGGATGAAAGCCGTTTGCCGCCATGCGTTTTACCAATGGCATCATCAGATCTTCCATCGGGATAGTGACATCTTTTGTGCTGACAACAGTGGTTCTGATGCCGCTTTTGTCCAGTGCAATAATCCGTGATCTGCCGTTGGACCAGTTACCGTAAGTCATTGTCGGATCGTTATGGACGTACAGTTTTACAATATCCTCATAGGGGTATGCATAGGCTTTGGTATAAAGACGGTAAACGACAAAATGATCCATAAACAGGTTTTCTGCAATCACTTCCGCATCAGCCGCTTCCTGCTCCATCTGTTCCAGCTGGTCTCTGTCCGCACCTTTGATCACGTACATCGGATGATTGCTCAGCCGGTGGGCCTGCATGCTGATAAGCCAGTAGAGGGTGAGAACCGGCAGGGAAATCAAAGTCCCGATAAGAACGATACGGGAATCGCGATAGTTGTATAGAATGTACAGGACGATGAAAAAGCTAATGAGATACCGTTTCATCAGATAAGACAGAGGATTGAACTTTTTGTACTGTATGCCGATGAGCTCCAGCTTTTCCATCAGCTGCGGATATTCCGGGGGATTCATAGCTGCTGTTTCCTTTTGCATACATTAAATGATAACACAAAGAACAGAAACACGTTGTATGATCAGTGCAGGGAGATTTTTTAATATGACAAGAATCAAGGATATACAGGAATGTGTGCGCGGCATCCTGGAAGAGATGCCGGAAGACAGGAAACGCTACAGTGCTGCTGCCCATCTGAATGGGGTATCTCTGGCAGCGGTGATGATCGCGAAAAAGCGGGGGCTGGACCCCGAGCTGGCGGCAATTGCCGGTCTGATGCATGATCTGCATGCCTATCAGAGCGGTTCCTACAGCGACCATGCCCGTCTTGGCGCAAAACTGGCCCGCGGAATTCTGGAAAAGCTGGATGTTACAACCGCGGAAGAAAATGACATCATCTGCAGTGCCATTGAACATCATGATGACAAGGCAGCTGCGGACGGACCTATGGATGAGGTGCTGAAGGATGCGGATGTCATTCATCACTCTCTTAGCGATCCGACAAAACCGGTCAAGGAGCACGAACAGCAAGATATGAAAAGCTCTGTGAAGAATTCGGTATGAAGCTCTGAGCAGGCAATGATGGTCTGAAACATAATCATTCGGATGGATGTTAAAACAGGACGGGTTCTCCCGTCCTGCTGTCTTATCTGTATGATATTGTCAGTAAATCCAGAACCATTCTTCTGCCGGTGCCAGCGGTCCGTCGGGTTCAGGTGCGGATACACCTCTTAAAGTACGGCAGGGAATATAGCCTTTATCACTGTTGTTCCAGTTGAGG
>JAFWCP010000117.1 GCA_017536845.1 Solobacterium sp.
GCTGGTTTGCCAAGAAGCTCGGCCTGCCTGTCAACAGGCTGATCGTCTCCTCCAACACCAACAACGTCCTGACCGACTTCTTCAATACCGGCACCTACTCGGTGAAAAGGCCCTTCCATACGACCATGTCGCCTTCGATGGACATCCTGATTTCCTCCAACCTGGAGCGGCTGCTGTTCATGGCTTCGGGCAATGACGACGTCCTGGTCAGGGACCTGATGGGAAAGCTGAAGAATGACGGCATCTATACCATCCCGGATACGCTGAAGGAAACCATCGGCAGGGATTTCAGCGGCGTCTGGTGCAATGAGGAAGAATGTGCCGATGTCATCTATGATGTCTTCAACCGGGAAGGGCTGCTGGTGGATCCACATACCGCTGTCGGCATTGCCGGCATGCAGAAATACAGGCAGGAAAGCGGCGACCATACGCCGTGCATCGTCCTGTCCACCGCTTCTGCCTACAAGTTCGCCCATGACGTGCTTAAGAGCCTCAAGGAAGAAGATCCGGAAGATGACTTTGCGGCAATGGAACATCTCCACGAAGTCACCGGGACGGCTGTCCCGCCCAATCTGGCATCCTTAAAGGACATGCCGATCCGCTTCACCCGCGTCATTGACCGGGAAGACGGCATCCACGTCATCGCGAAACGGATGGAAGAACTCGGCAAATGATCCGCATCCAGACGCCGGCCACTTCGGCCAACCTTGGCCCGGGGCTGGATACGCTTGGCATTGCCTTTGACCTGTACAACAGCTTTACGGTTTCATCAAGTGAAGAAGATGTCCTGGTCAATGTGCCGCAGCGTTTTCAGAACGCGGACAACCTGTTTCTCAAGGGCTACCGGGCAGGATGCGCGGCTTTAGGCATCCATGACCATGTCTCGGTGCAGGTGGAAACAGGCATTCCGGTTTCCCGCGGGCTGGGGTCATCCGCCTCGTTCTATACAGCCGGGGTCTTTGCGGCCGGTGCCCTGCATGGCAATGCCTTATCGAAAGATGACATCCTGGACATTGTCAGCGGCCTGGAAGGCCATCCTGATAACGCGGCGCCCTGCCTGCTGGGCGGGCTTACGGCCTCTTTTACAGAGGATGGTCATACCCATGCCGAAAAGCTTCCGGTCTCAGAAAAGCTGCGGTTTACCCTGCTCTGGCCGCAGGAGGAGCTGACGACGTCAAAGTCGCGCAGCGTGCTGCCGGAAAGCTATTGCCGCGCTGATGTCAGCAGCTCGCTGGCCAGGGTGCTTTTCATGGCCAGAGGGCTGGAAACGGGCGATATGAAGCTGATCCGGATTGCCGGCAGGGATGTTCTGCACCAGCCGTACCGGCGAGAGCTGATCGACGGCTATGATGAGGTGAAACGCATCGTGGAAAAGGATACCGGCGGCACCCTGGTGCTGTCGGGCTCCGGATCCGCCTGCCTTCTGATCTCCCTGTACCCCCTTCATAAAGAAGCCATCAGGGAACTGAAGACAAGGTATAAACGGCAGGTTCAGCCGGTAACGGTATGCCATACCGGCACAGTCATGACGGGAGTTTGATACTATGGCAAATGATTTTCTGATCGTACATAAGCGCATCCTGCCGGATTATCTGGAAAAGGTGATCCTGGCCCGACGCCTTCTGACATCGCACCGGGTGTCAACGGTTACCGAGGCGGTGCGCAAGGCCGGGATATCCCGCAATACGTATTATAAATACAAGGATTTTGTCTTTGAGTCGGAGGACACCGAACAGGCCCGCAAGGCGGTCTATTCCCTCAATATCAAGGACCAGAGCGGTTCTCTGGCTGCTGTCATCCATACCCTGACAGACCTCAAGACAAGCATCCTGACGATCTCGCAGGCCATCCCGATCGGGGAATCGGCCAATGTGCTGATCTCGCTGGATTTAAGGAACATGCCCTGCGGCATCGAGGACCTGACGGCGGCCTTAAAGGCACTGGACGTCGTCAACAAGGTCTATCTGGATGCTTTGGAATAGAAGGAAAAAGGCGCTGCTGAAGAGCAGACGCCTTTTTATGATGGAGACAAAAAAGACGCCTGCATCAACAGACGTCTATTGGATTACTTGATGATGGATTCAAGCCATTCCTTCGGCGGTTCATAGCCGAGGATCTTGACAACGGTTGCCGCAACATTGGCCAGGCCGAAGTCGCCTTCCTTGATTTCCGTGCCTTCCGGTCCGTTGAAGACTGCGAACGGTACAGGTGCCAGGGAGTGGCTGGTCTTGGGCTTCGGGCTTCCGTCCGGGTTCTTGCCCTTGTCATACATTTCATCGGAGTTGCCGTGGTCTGCCATGACGAGCAGCGCATAGTCCATCTTCAGGCAGGCATCCATGATTCTCCTCAGCATCAGGTCAACGGATTCAACGCCGATCAGGGTTGCTTCGTAGTTGCCGGTATGGCCGACCATGTCGCCGTTAGGATAGTTGCAGCGCAGGAACTGGTACTTGCCGGATTCGATGGCTTCGACCATGAGGTCAGTGACTTCAGTCGCCTTCATCCACGGCTTGAGGTCGAACGGAATGATGTCGGAAGGAACTTCGACCCATGTCTCGAGTTCATCGGAGAACTTTTCGGAACGGTTGCCGTTCCAGAAGTATGTGACATGGCCGAACTTCTGTGTTTCGGAGCAGGCATAGCTGACGATCTTGTGGTTGACGAGGAATTCGCTCAGGGTATGTTCGATATGCGGCGGTTCGACGAGGAAGTTGTCAGGCAGCTTCAGGTCACCGTCATACTGCAGCATGCCGGCATAGAAGACGTTCGGCTTCTTGGGCATTTCGAAATGGTCAAAGCCCTTGTTCATATAGTCAAATGCCTTGGAGATTTCAACCGCACGGTCACCGCGGAAGTTGTACAGGATCACGGTATCGCCGTCATCGATGGTGCCCTTCGGTGTTTCACCGTCAGCAATCACAAAGCTGGGCAGGTACTGGTCGGTATAGCCGCCTTCCTTGCGCAGGGTTTCGATGGCTTCGGTTGCGGAAGCAAACTTTCTGCCGTCACCCATGACATGGACATGCCAGCCTCTTTCAACCATTGACCAGTCAGCTTCGTAACGGTCCATGGTTGTGGTCATACGGCCGCCGCCGGAAGCGATGCAGCCATTGAAGGTGCCGTCATTGAGTTCCTTGAAGACATCCTCGAGCATGTCGACATACTTGAGGGCGCTGGTTTCGGGAACGTCACGTCCGTCGAGCAGGATGTGGACGCGGACTTCATTGAGGCCTTCCTTCTTGCATTCTCTGATCAGAGCGATCAGGTGAGAAATGTTGGAATGAACGTTGCCGTCGGAGAGCAGGCCGATGAAATGCATCTTGCCGTTGTGCTCCTTGGCAAATGCGGCGCCGTTCTTCCAGGCATTGGACTGGAAGATGCTGCCGGATTCGATGGATTCGTTGACGAGCTTGGCACCCTGGGAATAAATCTGTCCGCAGCCGAGCGCATTGTGGCCGACTTCGGAGTTGCCCATATCATCATCACTCGGCAGGCCGACAGCGGTGCCGTGTGCCTTGATTGTTGTATGAGGCCACTTTGTCATTAATTCATCAAGCTGCGGTTTGTACGCATGCATAACTGCATTGCCCATGTCTTTGCTGGTCCAGCCGACGCCGTCCATTACGACAAGAACTACTGGTTTCGCCATAATTCAATATCTCCTTTTATCTTTTATCAGAATCTGCAAACAATATAGCACATTTTTACGGGATTGATAAGCGCAATTATACGTATTTAACAGCCATGCATTCAGGCCTGTTTCCCGGCCAGGAATTCCCTTTCAAAGGCTGCCCGAATTGCTGCAGAAGAGGCATTCACGCTGCCCTGCACCATCTCTGCCGAGCCACCGCCGCGGCCGTTTACAGCGGCGTTGAAGGCCTTTAACGGCTTTCTGGCATCAAGGGTCTTTGCGGCGATGATGTAGTTCCATGTCTCATCATGGCCAAAGAACACGGCCGCATAGCCGTCCCTTGCCTCCTTGAGGTCGTTGACATACTTCCGCAGGACATTGCGGTTGATGTCATCCAGGAAATCAATGACATGTTCCTTCCCAGCAAAACCACTGACCCTTTCGCCAAGCAGGGAAAGCGTCATGTCGTTGAGCTTCTTTTTCATCTGGCCGGATGCCTCCAGCACCCGCTCGACTGCGGCTGCGGTTTCATGCCGTTTCGCCGACAGCAGGACGGAGATCTTCGTATTCTCCTGCTGCACCCTGTCCAGCCATTCATACGCCCTTCTGCCCGCCAGCATTTCCAGGCGGACGCCGTTTTTGTGTTTGACGCAGCTCAGGATCTTGATGATGCCGACTTCCCCCGTATAAGCGCAATGGGTGCCGCAGCAGGCACAGACATCGGCATTGTCGATGACGATCAGCCGGATCTTCCCGCTCAGTTCCTTTTTCGAGCGGTATTCCCATTCATCGGGGTGGTCGGGGAATACTTCCTTAACCTTCTGGTTGTTCCAGATGATGCGGTTGGCTCTGGCCTCGATGTCATGGACATCTTTGTCGGATAAAGGCCCGTTAAAGTCAATCTGGATGACATCGCCCATATGGAAACCGACATTCTCATAGCCGAAGGCCTGATGGATCAGTCCGGATACGATGTGCTCGCCGGTATGGTTCTGCATATGGTCAAAGCGCCTTTGCCAGTCTATTTCCCCATGCACCCTGCCGGCCAGCGGTTTTCTGACAACGTGGATGACGGCATCCCCTTTCCTTCTGACGTCGA
>JAFWCP010000118.1 GCA_017536845.1 Solobacterium sp.
GGGAAGGGACATGGATCTTCTTGAACGGGCCTAACAGGTCTTCAATGCCAAGGGTCATGTCCAGAGGCTTGGTTGTTGCCGTCAGGCAGGTTGTAAACATGATCATCAGCAGCAGCCTGACCACGATGAACAGCGTGTTGAATACGGCGTCGGAGAACAGCGTATATGTGCCGATGGTAAACAGGGGCGTGCCGGTTTTGACAAACAGGCAGTTGATGATGAACAGGAATATGAACATCATTAACATCGGCTTCATGGACCGCCAGATAAAGGACGGCTTGAGCCTGGCCGTAAAGATGGCGGCCGAAGCAGTGACAAACAGGATGGCATAGCCATACCAGCCGGCCGGGATAAAGACCGCGATGAGCATCAGCAGCATCGCCATGATCTTGGCCCGCGGATCCATCTTATGGATCGGCGAATCCAGGGGGATGTATCTTCCCAGTGTGATATTACCCATGCTTCACCTCTTTGATGATGTATCTGCAAAGGCCGTCCATATCCTGCACATCCTCAGGAATGGAAAAACCCTTTTCATTGAGCGCATCCCGGATCCGGATCAGGGCCGGCGGCAGGATGTTCATGGAGGTGCACAGCTTCCCGCTGTGAAAGAATTCCTTCACATCCTGGTGGCAGCGGATGGCGCCGTTTTCGACAACGATCACCCGGTCGCACCAGCTGAAGACCTGCTCCATGTCATGGGTGACGATCAGCACTGTCTTGCCGTGTTTCTGGTTGAGTTCGCGGAACAGCTTCATCATCGCCACCGTGCCGTTGGGATCAAGGCCTGCAGTCGGCTCATCCAGCACCAGAACCTTGGGGTCCATGGCCAGGATGCCGGCAATTGCAACCCTTCTCTTCTGGCCGCCGGAAAGCTCCAGCGGGCTTTTTTCATAGACCGAGGAATCCAGGCCGACAAGTTTCAGGGCGTTTTTGGCCCTGATCTGTGCCTGTTCGGCGGTGATGCCGAAATTCTTCGGGCCAAAGGCAACGTCCTTGATGACAGTCTCTTCAAACAGCTGGTATTCGGGAAACTGGAAGACCAGGCCGACATCCCCGCGCAGGGACTTGAGCCCTTTGGGCTTTTCCCCGGCCGTAATCACCCGGTCGAGGATTGTCAGCTTTCCTTCATCCGGCAGCAGCAGGGCGTTGAGATGCTGCACGAGCGTGCTTTTGCCCGAGCCGGTCTGGCCGATGACGGCCGTCATTTTCCCTTCTTCAATATCCAGGTTCACATCCTTCAGAGCCTTGTATTCGTACGGCGTATCGGGACTGTAGGTATGGCCTACATGTTCGAACGTAATCGGCATAATTCCTCCACCATCCCTTCCATCGTAATATGCTTGTTCACGGTAAGGCCGCGTCTGGCCAGTTCTTTCTGCAGCTTGAAGCTGAACGGGACATCCAGATGGATGGCCGCCAGCTGCTTTTCATCCGAGAATACTTCATGCGGCGTGCCGCACATGACGGCCTTGCCATGGTCCAGGGCAATCACGTAGTCGCTCCAGGCAACTTCATCAATGTCGTGGGTGATGGAGAGGATCGTCAGCTCGGTTTCCTGATGGAGCTGGCGGATGACCTTCTTGATTTCATCCTTGCCCTGAGGGTCCAGCATGCTGGTGGCCTCATCGAAGATGACGACCTGCGGCTGCATGGCAAGCACGCCGGCAATCGCCACCCGCTGTTTCTGGCCGCCGGAAAGATGGGACGGTTCCTTGTTCAGGTACTTCGTCATGCCGACCTTGGCCGCATTGGCCTCGATGATGGCGTCCATTTCACTCTGCGGCACCCGGTGGTTCTCCAGGCCGAAGGCGATGTCATCGCGGACGGTCGAACCGATGAACTGGTTGTCGGGGTTCTGGAAGACGATGCCGATCATATTGCGGATGACGGCCAGGTTTTCCAGATTCAGCTCATACCCGCCGATGCGGATTTCGCCGCTTTCCTTTTCCAGCAGGCCGGCAATCAGCTTGGCAATCGTTGATTTGCCCGAGCCGTTATGGCCGACAATCGTTGTATACGTGCCCTTTTCCACAGCGAAGGAGACATCCTGGATGGTGCGCTGGGTGTCATCGTAGGAAAAGTTCAGACCTTTTACTTCAATCATTTTCATATGTTTTCTCCAAAAAAGACATGCGTGACATGTCTTATTCCATGATATTGACAAACTGTTCAAGGAGTTCCAGGGAAACCGGATGGTCTACGGAAATCACCGAGAGGGCATGGACACCGTCCCTGCTCCAGAGGGCGTAGGAAGAAGTATTTTCCTCATCGGCAAAGATTTTCACATCAATGCCGCCGATCTGCTTTGTATTCATGCTTTTGAAGTCATGCTTGATGTCATAGAAGCTCGAACCGTTGCAGGTATTGGCTTTTGACAGCGTATAGCCGACGGTTTCGCCATTGCTGTAAATCACCTCAATCGTCTGATTGGTATAGACACGGCAGGAAACATCGGGGTATTCCGCCCATAACGGTTCTTCCGGGGCTGTAAATTCAAAGCCGGCAGCCGTTTCGCATTGTTCCAGCCGGTCCAGGTCGACCCACATCGGGGTTCCGCCGTTGCCGAAGGGACTGGTCATATTCACCTGGCAGCCGCCGGTGCTTTCCGGATGCGGCATGATGACGAAAGTCAGCACCAGGAAGGCAGCCGCTCCCAGTATCATCAGCAGTGACTTGTTCTTCATACAGGATTCCTCCTTTATTAACATGCAGTATTTTCCACCAATCCGCCCGTCCTGTCAACTTTCGCGACTGTCCAACCTGTATTTCACGAGTTAATAATTGTATTTGCATATTGCGCAAAGGCGGATTATAATAGTTAAGCTTTGAAAGCCGCCGGCATAGCTCAGTCGGTAGAGCAACTCATTCGTAATGAGTAGGTCGCTGGTTCGAATCCGGTTGCCGGCACTCAGCATCAACTGCCTTACGGGCAGTTTTTTTCATGCTTTCTGAAGCCACCATTCCCGTTTCAGCCGGATCAGGAACAGGATGCCGCGGACACACAGCTCGGCCGCCATCGCGATCCAGGCCCCGCGCAGGCCGATCCGGCGGGTCAGGAAAAAGGAAATGGTCAGACGGACGCCCCAGATCGAAACCAGGTTCATGATCCCGGGCACCAGCGTGTCCTTGGCCCCTCTTAAGGCCCCGTTGGCGGCAATGCTAGCCGCAAACAGCGGTTCGGCAAACAGCTCAATCCGCAGGCAGGCAACGCCAAGGTCGCGCACCTGCTGCACCGGGGTCAGGAAGGCAAACACATACGGACACAGGAAATACATTCCAAAACCGGCCAGAGACATGACCGCCATGGCTGAAAAGACGCTCAGCCAGGCAAAGCTGACGGCCAGGTCCTTGCGCTTTGCGCCTAATGACTGGCCGATCAGTGTCGTGGCGGCGGAGGAAATGCCGAACCCGGGCATGTAGCAGATGGATTCGGCAGTGACGGCAAAGGAATTGGCCGCAATGGCCGCCGTGCCCAGCGGGGCGACGATCTTGGTACCGACCACCTGGGCCGCACAGAGCGCCGAATTTTCCATTGCCATCGGCACGCCGATCTTCAGCGCCTGCTTCAGAACCGGCAAGGCGGCAAGGAAGCTGCCCCTTGTCCCCTTGAGGCCGATGACCTTTGAGCGCAGCACGGCGTAATACATGACGATGCACATGCATACCAGGAAAGCCAGCGAAGTCCCTAACTGCGCCCCCAGCACGCCCAGGCCGGCCCCGGGCACAAACAGCCCGTTGGCCAGGGTGCGGGACGGGAAGATCAGGAAGAAGTTGAAGACCACATCCAGCAGGCAGGTCAGGGACACCGCCAGCGAAGGCACCTTCA
>JAFWCP010000119.1 GCA_017536845.1 Solobacterium sp.
CGCCATCGCCGGAATCGCCAACTCCGTCCGGGCAATCTTCATGAACTTCATTGCCCCGGATACGATCGAATATACCCGCTATAAGACCGGCAAAGACTGTTCCGGCATCTTCTATGCCCTGAATTCCTTTGTGACAAAGGCAACCGGCAGCGTCGGCGCAAGCCTGGGCCTTCTGGTCATGTCATTGTACAGATGGAACCCTGTCCAGGCAGACAGCTTTGAAGAACTGCTGGCCATGGGCATGCAGGAAGGGCAGGGTGCCTATCAGACACCGCTTGCCATCCATGGCATGTGGGTCGTCTATGCCCTGATCCCGGGCATCGGCTTCCTTCTCTCCGCTTTTGTCATGTATTTCTACAGGCTGAAAGACAGCGACGCTGAACTGATGGCAAAATGCAACGGCGGTGAGATCACAAGAGAAGAATGTGAAGCACGTCTCAGCAGGAAGTACTGATGAAAAAGGAACGTTTCAATGGGGATTGGCTGTTCCACCCAGGCATCGGAACAGCACTTGAAAAAACGATCCACGGAGAAGCAGCCATAGAAAAGGTGACGCTTCCTCATGACGCGATGATCCATCAGAAGCGGGATGAACATGCCTCAGCCGGCAATGCGTCGGGATACTATCCGTATGTATCTGCCTGCTATGCAAAGACATTCCCTGTGGCTGATGTTTCCGAAACGCTTTTTCTGGAATTTGAAGGAATCTATAAAAACGCTTCCGTCTATCTCAACGGCAGCCTGATCGCGCAGCACGCGAACGGGTATACGCCGCTTCTGGCAGATATTTCTCAATCTGTCAGACAGGGTTCAAACTCCCTGAAAGTACTGGTCAGAAACAGCGTGCCTTCCGCCCGCTGGTATTGCGGCAGCGGCATCTACCGGGATGTCTGGCTGTACCGGGGGAAAGATGTATGCATCGTGCCCCATGGCGTCAAAGTGACCGTCCTGCATGCGGACCAGAAGGCGGCTGAACTGACCATCAGCACCGAAATCATTAACCGCCTTAGAACGCAGGTATCCGTACAGCTTGTACACAGGATCGAAAACGAAGAAATCAGAACGACGGTAACAATGAACCCGTATGAATCAAAAACGGTCACTCTTCGTTTCTGCATCAAGGATCCCCGTCTCTGGAATCCGGAAACACCGGCTCTGTATGAATGCCATACGGAACTGTGCGGATATGATGCCGAAACCGTCAGGTTCGGGATCCGCACCCTGTCCCTGGATCCCTTCAGAGGACTCAGGATCAATGGCGAAGGCATCAGGCTGCGCGGCGGCTGCATCCACCAGGACCACGGGATCATCGGGGGAATCGAACATGAAGCGATGACCTTCCGGCGTATCAGAAAACTGAAAGAAGCCGGATACAACGCCATCCGCTGCGCCCATTTTCCGACCAGCCGCACGGTGCTGGAAGCCTGCGATGAACTTGGCATGCTGGTGATGATGGAATTATGCGATGCCTGGACCCTGCCGAAGGTGGAAGGGGATTACGCCTGTGAATTCCGCCGTGACTGGAAGCAGGATACGGAAGATATGGTGAAACTGGCATACAACCATCCTTCGGTCATCATCTATTCCATCGGCAATGAGATCTCTGAAGTCAGCGATCCTCATGAGGTGCAGTACGGACAGCAGATCTGCAGTCTGATCCGCAGCCTGGATCAGACAAGGTATACAACCAACTGCATCAATATCATCCTTGCCATGATGGACAGGATCCCCGAACTTGCCAGAAGAACCGGTGCGGATATCAATTCCATCCTCAACGGCAATATGGAAGAACTGTACAAAGTGCTGGCCTCAAAGGAAATGGGAGAGCCGTTGGAAGAAGCCTTCAGCCAGACGGATATCGCCGGCTATAACTACGCGGCATTCCGCTATGAAACAGACATTCAGAATGATCCCCAGCGGGTCATCCTGGGAACGGAGTGCTATCCTTCCTCCCTGTATGAAAACTGGCAGCTGTGCCTGAAGCATCCGCAGATCATCGGCGACTTCGGCTGGGCAGCCTGGGATTATCTGGGAGAGGCCGGGGTCGGCCAGCACCGCTATGGCGAAGGCGACAACAATGACCTTTACGGGAAATACCCCTGGCGCTCAGCCGGCTGCGGCGATTTCGACCTGATTGGAAACCGCCGGCCTGTCTCTTACTGGCGCCAGATTGTCTGGGGGCTCAGGAAAGAGCCGTACATTGCCGTGCAGCATCCTGCCCATTACGGCGAAAAGCAGTCACCGACAAAATGGGGCTGGAGCGATGCCGAAAGACGCTGGAATTACCGAGGACAGGAAGGAAAACCGGTCATTGTGGAAGTCTATTCCGATGCGGAAGAAGTGGAACTCCATATCAATGGCAGGCTGGTCGGAAAAGAGAAGACCGTCCGTGACAAGGCGTTCTTTACCACGGTGTTTGAGCCGGGAACCATCCGGGCCGTCAACATCCGCAATGGCCAGCCGGCGGAAACCGATGAACTGGTGTCCGCTTCTTACACTGTGCATATCGAACAGAAAGAAGCAGAAGGAATCGTCGAATTTGCCGTCATGGATGACAGAGGCATTCTGAATCCGGATGTGACAATGACCCTGACTGTCAGAAAGGATAACAGCCCGGAACTTCTCGGGCTTGGCTCAGCCAATCCGGAAAGCGAAGAAAACTATTTTGACAGAACAGTAAAAACCTGGCAGGGACGGGCAATGGCCGTCATTCACGGCACAGGGAAATTAAGGATTGAGGTAAAAGATGAAACTGCTTAACAACATGAAAAAGATGATA
>JAFWCP010000120.1 GCA_017536845.1 Solobacterium sp.
GCTGTTGATCATCAGCTCGGTGCTGGCACTGGCCGGCGTCCAGGGCCTGGCCGCGGTTTCAAAAGCTGATGAGGTCCTTACCGGATCCCTTGTCAACGCTTCTGCGATCGCCCGCTATATTCAGCAGAAAAAACCGGCAGCGGTGTCGCTTGTCGCCATGGGCTGGAATGCCGTCAAGGATACCGAAGAAGATATCCTGTGCGCTGAATATATCCGCTCACTGCTGGAAGGAAAGCCGCTGGCAGACATCCATAAGCAGGCGTATGACCTGCGGCTGAGCGAAGGGAAGAAGTTTTTCGATCCCGCCCGGCAGTCCGTCTTCCCGGAGCGGGATTTCTGGCTGTGCATTGATGTTGACCGCTTCGACCATGTCATTCGTGTTGAGAGGAGAAACGGCAGGCTGGAAACGGACTGGCTGAAAGTCTGAAAATTCATCTTGCATCCACAGGACAGACATGATAAAATTCTGCCTGCGCTTGTGAAACAGCGCATCACTGTTCCGCCGGCATTTGAAGATTTTGGGCCGTGAACAGATGATCATAAAGCAAAGGAGCAAATTTATGGATCTTAGTTTAGTCGACAGAATTACCAAAGATCAGATGCGTACAGACATCCCGAATTTCAAGTCCGGTGACACTGTCAAGGTTTATGTACGTATCAAGGAAGGCGAAAAGACACGTATTCAGGTGTATGAAGGCGTCGTAGTTGACCGTTCCAACGGCGGCATCGGTGCGACATTCACCGTACGTAAGATCTCCAACGGCGTCGGTGTACAGAGAACATTCCCTGTCCATTCTCCGATTCTTGACAAGATCGAAGTCGTCCGCCGCGGTAAGGTACGCAGAGCGAAGCTGACATACCTCAAGGGCCTGTCCGCAAAGAATGCGCGTATCAAGGAAATCCGTTAATCGGCATACCGCAAGAGAAAAGGGAACATACTTTCCCTTTTTTTTCTTCCGTAATATAATGAACAGCGTTTCAGTGAGGAGGCAAAACATGGAAGAGAACAAGAAAACATCCTTTATCAAAGAACTCTTATTATTCCTGAAGGATTTCGTGGTCTGTGCCGCAGTCGTCCTGGTCGTGACGCACTGGTTTGTCCGGCCGATTCAGGTTCTCGGCAGCTCGATGTATCCTACCCTCGAAGATCAGGAAATCGGCATTTCCAACGTTCTCGGCGCAAAGCTGCGGCATTTTGAACGTTTTGATATCGCCATCGTCTACGTCGAACAGAAAGATGAATATCTGGTAAAGCGCATCGTCGGCCTGCCTGGCGAAACGGTACGCTACTCTGACGGCCAGCTTTATATCAACGATGAACCCATCGAGGAAAACTTCCTCGATACCGACTACAGACGCAGCTGGGCCGGCATTTTCATGGGCGACGTCGATGAAATCACGCTGGGAGAAGATGAATACTTCTGTCTGGGCGACAACCGACCCAGATCTTCCGATTCCCGTGTCTATGGTCCTTTTTCAGGGGACAAGATCCTGGCCAAGGGCACTTTCATCATCTTCCCGTTCAGCAAGATAGGTCCTCATACATGGTAAAAGTGCAATGGTATCCCGGGCATATGGAAAAAGCCCGGCGGCAGATGGAGGAAAGGATCAAGGCAGTGGACATGGTCATTGAACTGCGCGATGCCCGGATGCCGGAAGCATCCGCCAACCCGCTGCTCAAAAGCATGACCCAAAACCGGCCGCGTCTGATTGTCCTGACAAAAACCGACATGAGCGACCCCGTCCGTACGAAGGAGTGGGAAAAGAAATACAGCGAAGAATACGGCGCCTGCATTTCCCTGAACCTTGCCCGTGACAACAGCTGCGGCAAGAAGGTGATCCGCGCCTGCCTGCAGCTGATGAAGGAAAAACGCGAATAGCAGGCGGCAAGGGGCAAA
>JAFWCP010000121.1 GCA_017536845.1 Solobacterium sp.
GTTGATAGGTCAGGGATGCAAGCACGGTGACGTGTGGAGTTGACTGATACTAACAGGTCGAAGGTTTGTTCACAAAAGAGCTGTTCAAGTAAGACGCAAGCAGAAGAAATATATGGAAGTCAAGGTCTTTCGGTTTTCAAAGGATCCGGGAACTCAGGAAAGAAGATCCGGTGGTGATGGCGAGGCGGACACACCCGTTCCCATCCCGAACACGGAAGTTAAGCGCCTCAGCGGCTGATGTAGCTTTTGCAAGATACGCACGCTGCCGGTTCTTCACGAGAAGCAGAAATGCTTCTTTTTTTTTGCTTTCTGCAAATTACCTTGTCATTTTACAGTGTGACAGGCTCATTATTTGATATAATAACTGCATGCAGAACTCAAATCTTAAAAACGGTACGATGTTGAAGATCTACATCGTTTTAGCTTTATGTCTGGTTGTCTTTGCGGAAACGCTGGTCCTGATTTTCAGTGACATGCGTTCCCAGCAGCCGGAAGATTCTTCCGTTGCGGCCAATTCTTCAGTGGTAACGCCGTCTCAGGATCCTGTTCTGGTGCAAAGCCAGGAGCCGGTACTCACATCGACCGAAGAGCCGACGGCAGAACCGACATTCGAACCGACAGAAACACCTGAGCCTACGGAAGAACCTACCGCCGAACCGGAGCCGCAGCAGCCGCAGGTTGATGTATATACCGACAGCAGCATGGGAAGGATTGTCAATAAGGAACATCCAATTCCGGCGGACTATGTTCCTGAAGACCTTTCGATCATGAATGTCAAGCGGATGAACGGCGAGCAGCAGCTGCGTGAAGAAGCGGCAAGAGCCCTGGAAGAAATGTATGCGGCTGCCGAAAACGACGGCATCTACCTGTTCGTGATTTCCGGATATCGTTCCTACGGAACGCAGCAGGAACTCTATAACCAGTATGTCGCCAAATATGGCGAGGCCCAGGCAAGCCGTATTGATGCCTATCCCGGCACGTCTGAGCACCAGCTCGGCCTGAGCGTAGACCTTGGCGCAGCCGACAGAGGGTGTGAGCTGCGCAACTGCTTCAAGGCTACCAATACCTATGAATGGCTGCAGCATCATTCCTGGGAGTATGGATATATCGAACGCAACCCGGTTGACAGTGAACAGTATACCGGCGTCCAGTATTCCCCCTGGAATTTCCGCTATGTCGGCAGGGAAACCGCTTCCCTTCTGCATGATGCAGGCATGTCCATGGAACAGTATTTCTTTACCGAATAACCGATGCCGCTTTCTGCGGCATCTTTTTTTGCCCGCATGGCTTCGGATCTGTCCTGTTCAGAGCTGCGATTTTTAAGAAATGATAAACATTGGGCGCAAATTTCGTCAATTTTATTGAAATGTAACCGCTTTCGTTATATGATGGTTGCGGATCTATGATCCCTTAAAGACGAAGGAAAGGAAATTAAGAAAATGAAGACTATCACATTATTCTGCGCAGCCGGTATGTCCACATCCCTGCTCGTTAACAAGATGAAGGAAGCTGCTTCCGCAGCCGGCAAGGAATATGAAATTGCTGCATATTCCCTGAACGAAGCTGACGAATATGCGCCGAAGGCAGATGCGATTCTCGTCGGTCCGCAGGTTCGTTTCGCTCTGAACGATCTCAAGAAGAGATTCCCTGGCAAGCCGATTGACATGATCGACATGCGTACCTATGGTCTGATGGACGGCAAGGGCGCTCTCGCTATTGCTGAAAAGATCATGGGCTGATTGCTCTGAAAGATTGAGATATAAAGACGGCAGAAATGCCGTTTTTTTCGTTTCAATAGATCATAGATGCATTTCCGGCTCATGAAAGCATTGAAATGGAAGCCCTTTCGTTGTAAAATGAAGTCACATCAAATGAAACATTGAAAGAAAGAAGGTAAATTGCAATGAAGACTATTACATTATTCTGCTCTGCAGGTATGTCCACATCCCTGCTCGTCAACAAGATGAAGGAAGCTGCTGCAGCTGCCGGCAAGGAATATACAATTGCTGCATATTCCCTGAACGAAGCAAATGAATTCGCTCCTCTGGCGGATGTCATCCTCGTTGGCCCGCAGGTTCGTTTCGCTCTGAACGACCTCAAGAAGAGATTCCCGGACAAGCCGATCGACATGATCGACATGCGTACATATGGCCTGATGGACGGCAAGGCTGCTCTCGGCATCGCCATGAAGCTGCTCGGCGACAAATAAGCCGTATCTGATAAGACTGAAACAGTCAGAACCCGGCATTTCAGGAATCTGAGGATTCCTTGATTGCATAGAGTTAAGAAAAGGAGAATTGAACATGGAAGGTACAGAACTCGTCGCTTTTAACATCATCGCAAGTGTTGGAACAGCTCGTTCCTGCTACATCACAGCTATTGATGAAGCCGCTGCCGGCAACTTCGATGAAGCAGAAGCTCTCGTTAAGGAAGGCAAGGAAGCTTTCAACGGCGGTCATGCTGCGCATCCTGAACTGCTGACAAAGATGGCAAACGGCGAAGAAATCGTCATGACACTGCTCATGACACACGCTGAAGACCAGCTGATGTCCGCGGAAGCATTCGGCATCCTCGCAGAGAAGTTCATCGCTCTCTACAAGAGCCTGAAGGCATAAGCAAAGACAGTTCAGGGGAATCCGCAAGGGTTCCTCTTTTCTTTGCCGGCGAAAGGATAATGCAGATGAAAGCAGTATTCTTTGATATTGATGAAGAACCGGGTGACCGTGAACAGCACCTGGGCGCCTGCTGCTGAGGATGGCAGAAACAGAGCTGTGACTGACAGGTTCCGATGGCTTTTGAAGCCATCCTGCAGGATGGCATGCTGAGGAACGGCATGACGATGCCAACAAGGAGCATATCCGTGACATGCAAAAAAGCAATACTGCTTTTCCATACGCAGTGACCTGCATGCGTACCGGAATGCTGAGGGAATAGACCGATGCCTGTGAACAGCCGTATGATACACTCGTTCATCCTGGATTTTCGTATATGTAAACGTTATCATTTCTCTGCTGCCTGGAATTGATTTGACGAATAATCAAACTATGGTATTATAGTCGCGCATTTTGTGCAGGAGGGAAAGATGGATTTAGAAAAGCTTCGCGAACATGCGAGGAACATCCGGATGAACATCATCCGTGAGGTATCAAACGCGCAGTCCGGACATCCGGGAGGCTCGCTGAGCCTGGCAGATATTCTTACTGTACTCTACTTTGAGGTGATGGATATCAATAAGGACAACGCGGGATCTCTTGAACGAGACCGTTTCGTACTGTCGAAAGGGCACGCTTCACCGGCTTTGTATGCGGTGTTCGCGGAAAAGGGCATTATTCCTTTTGAAGAACTGACTACTTTCAGAATGCTTGGATCAAAGCTGCAGGGACACCCCGATATCAACAGCCTCGACGGCATTGACATGAGCACGGGATCTCTGGGGCAGGGCCTCTCGGCTGCGGTCGGTATGGCCATGGCCAACAAGCTCAGCGGCAACGACCACAGAATCTACTGTGCGTGCGGCGACGGTGAATGTGAAGAAGGCCAGATCTGGGAAGCAGCCATGGCTGCTGCGCATTATAAGCTTGACAACCTGTGCGCCGTGCTGGACTACAACGGCCTGCTGATCGACGGCAATATTCAGGATGTCATCGGCCCGGCGCCGTTTGACGTGAAGTTCCAGGCGTTTGGCTGGCATGTCATCAAGATTGACGGCCATGATTTCGAAGCTATCAAGGCAGCCTTCGATGAGGCAAAGACGGTGAAGGGAAAGCCGACGATGATCATCGCAAAGACCGTCAAGGGCAAAGGTGTTTCCTACATGGAAAACGTCGCCGACTGGCATGGCAAGGCACCCAATGCCGAGCTGACCGTTGTCGCGCTGAAAGATCTGGAGGGAAAATAATGGCAAAGGCTACCAGAGTCGCCTATGGCGAAGAGCTTGTCAGGCTCGTACAGGAAAATCCGAAGATCGTCGTACTGGACGCGGACCTCGCCGGCAGTACGAATTCCATCAAGGCCAAGGCAGTTGCCCCGGAGAGATTCTTCGACATGGGCATCGCCGAAGCAAATATGATCGGTGTTTCCGCCGGCTTTGCGGCCAGCGGCTACATTCCGTTTGCGTCAAGCTTTGCGATGTTCTGCACCGGCAGAGTGTGGGAACAGATCCGCAACAGCGTGGCTTACCCGCATCTGAATGTCAAGATTGTCGGTTCCCATTCCGGCATCGCCGTCGGTGAGGACGGTGTTACCCACCAGGCCATCGAAGACATTTCCATCATGCGGTCGATCACCAACTTTGAAGTCTACGTTCCCTGTGACCAGTATGAGACAAAGGCGGTTATCCGCTATGTCGCCACCAGCAAGGAGCCCTGCTATGTCAGGCTCGGCCGCAGCGCTGTTGAAGATGTCTACAGCCCGGACGAAGACATTGATATCACCAAGATCCATGTCCTGCGCCAGGGCAGAAAAATTGCTGTTTTCTGCACCGGCCTGATGGTGCAGTCCACCCTCGGCGCGGCGGAAATCCTGGCAAAGGAAGGCATCGACATCACGGTTGTGGATGTATGTGCCATCAAGCCGGCCGATGAAGAAGGCATTGCAAAAGTGCTGGAAGACCATGAGACCATCTTCACGGTGGAAGAACACTCCATCCTGGGCGGCCTGGGTTCGCTGGTCTGTGAGACAGCGGCAGAAAGATGCCCGCGGAAGATCCACCGTCTCGGCCTGAACGGCTTTGCGGAAAGTGGCCGCTGGGATATTCTCCTGAAGGCCTACATGCTCGACAGTGAAGGTGTGGCTGCGCAGATCAAAGCGCATCTTTAATTCACATATTTTCACATATTTCGAACATATTTTGATGGGGATTGTCTGCTACTATAATGGCGCAGATAGATTTCTGCCCTGGATAATGAGCTCCCCCTTAGCCGTTATTCAGCGATTCTATCCCCTTATAATAAAAAAGAGAAAGGCTCGACAGGAGCCTTTTCTCTTTGTAAAATGATGATATGACTGTAGATGAACTGTATGAACGCATCGACGAAAACAGCCTGCGTCTGATTGTGATTGACGGCCGGTGCGGATCCGGCAAGACAACCCTGGCGGAATGGCTGCGCCAGAAAAGCGGCGGCATCGTCGTGCACATGGATGACTTCTACCTGCAGCCTTGGCAGCGCACGCCCGAACGGTATGCGACGCCGGGGGAAAATGTAGACCACGAACGCTTCCTGGAAGAGGTCCTGAAGCCGATCAAAGAGAAGAAATTCTTCAGCTATCATGCCTATGACGCCCATGCCATGCGGATGAAGGAGGAGGCCATTGCGGTGGATTTCCGTAAGCTCGTCATTGTCGAGGGCAGCTATTCGCTGCATCCGGACCTCAGGCCCTATTACCAGCTGAAGATCTTTCTCGACATCGACCCGAAACTGCAGTATACCCGCCTGCGCAAACGTGACCTGCACAAGCTTGATGATTTCCTGACGAAGTGGATCCCGCTGGAAGAAGCGTACTTCAACAGCATGAACATCCGCGAAGTTGCTGATGTGGTTCTCCATGCTGAAGACATCCGTCCTTCCATCCGCTGTACAATGCCTTTTGATAGTATCTTGTGCCCAAAAACTGAGAAGAATGTTGTATATTATTTGTTGAGAAATCTAGTGGAGGACAATCATGGCTAAATTACCCACATGCCCGTGCTGCGGTTCCAAAAACGTAAGCAGGATCGAATCATTCTATACATGCACAAACTGCAAGAAGAGTTTCGGACGTGATCCGAAGGCAAACGACGGTTCCCGTCTGGCTGAAGTTGTCAACGGACTGCGTTTCAAGTTCGGTGATATCGATACCGGTTCCAGCCGTCTTCGTTTCGTTCAGGACGGTGAAGTCTGCCTGTATGAAGTCATCGACACCAACGGCGGCAAGCTGGCCAAGATCGCCGGCGTTCTGAGCGCGGAAGACTGGAAGAACCTCAGGGAATCTTTGTTTGCTGATTACTTTGTCAGTGACTGGGAGCGTGAGTACATCCCCGCCAACGACGGCAGAGAGATCCGCGGCAACAATGCCTGGGCGTTTGATGTCATCGTCAGTGACGAGGAAGAATACTCCTATGGCGGCGTCGATGCGTTCCCGGTATACTTCGACCGTTTCCGCACGAATGTGATCGAACCGTATTTCATGGAACTGGCGGAAAAAGGACTCTGATCCTGACCGGCCTGATAAGTGCAAGACAACTGTGCAAGTTGTCTTTTCTTTTTAAGGTGTTATAATCATACAGACCTGAAACAAAGAGGTGTTTTTATGAGAATTCTGATTGCCGGTGCCGGCAAAGTCGGCATGGCACTTACCAAGGAACTGTCCGAAGAAGGACATGATATTACGATCATCGACCAGCGCGGCTGGGTGCTGGAAGATGCCATGGAAAAGTATGACGTCATTACGCTGGAAGGCAATGCAGCCTCCCAGCGCATTCTCGAAGAAGCAGAAGTCCGGAAGATGGACCTGTTCATCGCTGCGACCAACGCTGATGAAATCAATATGCTGGCCTGCCTGACCGCCCATGCGCTGGCGCCGTCCATCAAGACCATCGCCCGTATCCGCGACCCGGAATATGTTGAGCAGGCCTATGCCATGAAGGATGTCTTTTCCCTGTCGCTGGTCA
>JAFWCP010000122.1 GCA_017536845.1 Solobacterium sp.
ACATGGCAGCTCAGAAGGAAACGGATATGTCATCCGATGGGCATTCTGAGGATGAAAGCCTGCTGAGATCAACCGCAGGATACGGACGGAAAACGGACGGGAGGAAAAAACAGTGGAAAAAAGGCCGGCATATGAGAATACAGCAGGGCATACCTCGGGTTTGGAAAGCTCTGCCGGATTCAGCGGCCGGGCAAAGAGCGAACGGCTGCGGGAGGAAAGATGCCTTCCGGTGCGCGACTGGCCGGAAGCCGCAGAAGAAACCGCATTATGGTTTCATAATCGATGGGGCATTCCTGCGGAAACGTACCGTCAGAGCATACGGGAATGCCTTGAAACTGAAAACGCCGTTCCCCAATGGTATGTCGTGGTCAGAAATAACAGGATCATTGCCGGCTGCGGCGTGATCGCCAATGACTTCCATGAACGAAAGGATCTGACCCCGAATGTATGTGCCGTTTATGTGGACAGCGAATACCGGAAGCAGGGCGTCGCGGGCTTCATGCTGGAATATGTCTGTGCGGATATGGCACGGCTGGGTTATGCGACACTGTATCTGCTGACCGATCATATCGGGTTTTACGAAAGATACGGATGGCAGTTTTACTGTGAAGTGCGCGACAGTGAGGGGGAATTCTCAAGAATGTACGTGCATCAGGCATGATCACGTTGACGAATCCGTCCGGGCACATGCTGTCTGTCCGGCAGCATTGTTTCAAAAAGGAAGAAGCAGGGCAGCGTCCTGCCGCTGTAAGGAGCAGAAATCATGAAGACGATTAAGAGTGTATACAAAATCGGCAACGGGCCGTCAAGTTCCCATACTGTCGGTCCTTTCCATGCCGCCACGATTTTCGGCGGCCGTTATCCCGAGGCAGACAGATATCGGGTAACGCTGTACGGTTCGCTGGCGTTTACCGGCGAAGGCCACGGCACCGGCAATGCCATCCGCTCCGGCCTGCCGGGTGCGGAAGTGATTTTCAACAGAGAAGAAACGGACCTGCCGCATCCTAATACCATGCTGTTTGAAGCCTTCCGTGATGGCTGCCTGATTGGTTCCAACCGGATCTTCAGCATCGGCGGCGGTTCCATCCGCATTGAAAACGAAGAATCAGAAGACGAAAAGGAAGTATACGAACAGCACAGTTTTTCCGAGATTGTGAAGGTCTGCCGGGAGCGCAGCCTGAACCTGCCGCAGTTCATCAGCCGCCGGGAAGACGACCAGCTGCGCAGTTATCTGAAGAAGGTCTGGCAGGCCATGACGGATGCCATTGAAAGAGGTCTTGCCGCAGAAGGCGTACTGCCGGTCGGGCTGGGTGTGACCAGGAAGGCAAAAATGCTCTATAACAAACGCTGTTACAACGAAAGCGCCGATGTGACCATGAACCGTGTGATCGCTGCCTACGCCTATGCCCTCAGCGAGGAAAACGCGGATGAGCACATTGTTGTTACCGCCCCGACCTGCGGCAGCTGCGGGGTACTGCCGGCCGTCATGTACTATATGCAGAAAGACCGCGGCTTTCCGGAAGAGGAGATTCTCGACGCGCTTGCCACAGCGGCCATGATCGGCAACGTCATCCGTACCAATGCCAGCATTTCCGGCGCGGAGTGCGGCTGCCAGGCGGAGATCGGCAGCGCCTGTTCCATGACTGCGGCTGCTCTGGCGCAGCTGTACGGGCTGAATATCGACCAGATTGAATATGCCGCGGAAATCGCCATGGAACATAATCTCGGGCTCACCTGTGACCCTGTAAAGGGCCTCGTACAGATACCCTGCATCGAGCGCAATGCCGTCGCTGCCATGCGTGCCATCAGTTCGGTAAACCTGTCACGCTTCCTGTATTCCACCCGTAAGATTTCCTTTGATGAAGTGGTGGCTACAATGTACCGTACCGGCCGTGACCTGGATGAAAAATACCGTGAGACATCTCACGGTGGCCTGGCCCAGATTTATAATGCCGATTAAAACCCCGGCACTGAAAACACTGTCGGAAATGTCATGCGCTTTGCCGGTTCCGGGGGAACGGCATTCTTGCGCCGGGTGTCCTGTATGAGCTGCTCAGCAGTTTCCGACAGCATCAGGGCGATCATGAAGCCTCTCAGCCATGGCCTTCATCAGAAACTGCGGCGGCAGCCAGGGTATGGGCCTTTGCAGTTCTGCCTGTTTTCCGCCGGCCGCTGCGAATGGCCTTGAAAGCTTTCCATGAAAAAAGAACCGGAGTATTTCCGATGCAGATCGGAAGCAGACCGGTTCCTTTTTTTACGGGTATCAGGATAAGTGTGCAGTAAGGATGACAGCTTTCTTCAGCCAGGCTGTGTCAGCCAGTCCTGAGGCAAAGACGGCATGACGGTCAGAATGATGGGCAGGCTTTGAGAGGAAATATCGGTGTGCGGGCAGCTCGCTTTGTCAGGAAAAAAGATTCCAGCATCTGAAGGAAAAGGTTCATATCTTTTTGCGGACGGCGGATTCCACGAAGCAGACCTTGTCAGGTCGATGCCGGGATTGCGTATATTCAAACATGACGCCGCCGGAATGGAATACCTGGCCGGTAATGACCAGAAGGAAGTCAAAATCACTGAGATCCAGATAACGACGGTCTTTCTCCGTTGCCTTTTCAGCAGCGACGGTCCGCAGGCTGGTGGTGATATTCAGGGTGAGGGTATTCTCAAGATACTCATAAATCGAATCGGAAGCGATCTGTTTATTCAGCCCTTCTGTTTCTGATTTCATGAAATAGCTGGTATCCAGTATGGCAGGTATGCCGTGAATGTAACGGATGCGGTCCACATAATAGACTTCAGCACCGATATCAAAACCGGTGAGCTCACTGAGCTCCCTGTCACAGACAAGCTCCCTGAACGTGATGACCCGGGTTTTCATTTTGCAGTTGTTGCGTGCGGCAGCTTCCTTCAGGCTTTCAATTCCGCCGATGGAGAAGATGCTGCGGGATTCAGGCTGTTTCCAGATCACCTGCACGCCCAGTCCATGGCGGGGCAGCAGGAACCCATCTGACGCCAGCATGGACAGGGCACGGCGGACGGTGTTTCGCGTGCAGCCGAA
>JAFWCP010000123.1 GCA_017536845.1 Solobacterium sp.
ATGGTCTATGACTTCTTCCTCCCTGGGCTTGTCATTGATGCCTTCGAGAGAAAGAACGGTTCCTATCTCAAGAAGTGGATGGATGAGGTCATCGAGAAGAAGATCCATACCGTAAACATGCTGGGCTGCCATGACGGTATTCCTCTGCTTGACCTGAAAGGTCTGCTTCCGGAAGAAAGCATCCGGAATGTCATCAATGTGACGGTTGAAAGAGGCGGTTATGTCAAGGACCTGCAGGGTGCCAAGAATGTGTACTACCAGGTCAACGCGACATACTACAGTGCGCTTGGCGAAAGTGACGAACGGATGCTGATGGCGAGGGCACTGCAGATGTTCATGCCGGGCAAGCCGCAGGTATGGTATCTTGACCTGTTTGCCGGAAAGAATGACTACGAAGGCATGCGCAGGGCGGGTGCCGGCGGCCATAAGGAAATCAACCGTACCAACCTGACCGTTGAACAGATTGAAGAAGGGCTGAAGAAGGATGTCGTCCTGAAGCAGCTGGAAATGCTCAGGATGCGCAATACCTGCCCGGTATTCTCGGATGATGCGGAAATCACTTCGGAACTGAATGGTTCGGAAATGACAATTGTCTGGAAGAACGACAGCGGCAAGGCAGAACTGAAACTGGATTTTGAAAAGGAAACCTATCAGATTCAGATTGATGCATAAAGCAAAAAGGATTGTACACACTGAGGTACAATCCTTTATTATGGTCATCCTGTAAGAAGAACAGAAGAAGGCGGGACTGCATGATGGCAGTCACCGCCTTTTCAAAACTCAGTTTCCTGTTGCCTGACGATAGGCCATTGCTTCCTGATAGTAGCCGTAAAGGGCTTTGGAAGTATTCCTTGTCGCTTCGGTAAGGTTTTCATTATCCCAGGTCTTTTCGACATAGGACAATGCCGAACCGCTGATGATAGGATCAACATCAATCGTAACGGTATATGCATCTCCCAGCTGATGGGCGGCAATGCCCGGGATGGAAATCAGATACATGCCGTTGTATGTCTTTTCTTCAAATTCCACAGAGCTGTTTCCTTTGGTAACTGCGACAGTGCCTGTAACAGCACTGGCCGGGGACAGGTAGAAGTTGATCATGGTTTCTGAATCAAGGCTTAAGGAGAAGCTTCCGCCTGTGATATCATCTGTCGGACTGAAGGTAATCGGATAGCTTTTATCCAGTTCTTCCGGCAGCGGGAGCTCATCGTAAGTCCCTGTCATCTGAACGTGGTTGGGACCGTCAGACAGACTCTTCTGGGCGTAATACCCATAGTTGTTGATGGCCATGGCAAGGTATTCGGCATCGCTGTAGGCGGGATCTGTTGCAAGGATTTCGAGATAGCTTTCCACGGAAGTTGTGCATTCAATGAAGCCTCCGGGCTTTCTGACAGAATCCTTCCCATCAGTCAATGTGTAATAGAATCTGGCCTGAATGCTGTCTGCCATTTCAACAGAGGTGACATAGCAGGTAAACAGATAGCCATGGTCGGTCTTTACGGCATCCACTGCATCCCTATGGACATATCTTGCATTACCGTTATCATTTTTAACTTTGAATTCCATCTTCCCTTCAGCAACGTACTGATCCGGTATGATCACATAGAAGTTCATGCCGATGGATCCTGACAGGATGACGCTGTGGCCATAGAAGACCGGTAATTCAGGTGTTTCCCAGACCGCTGTAACCACTGTATCGGCAGAGATTTCGATTTTTTCACCGGGATTCTTAAGAAGTGCGGAACCATCGCCGATCTTCACAGACCACTCTTTGAAGACCTTTCCTGCCGGAGCCTCAAAGCTGCAGGCAGGCAGTTCATAGTCAGAGTCCACGTCAACAAAGACAGTAGGCATGGTTCCGCCTGCTTCTTTATCTCCCTTATCAAAGGAAACCAGATAACTTGAAATAATATACACATGCTCTGCTGCAGTATCGCCATCCAGAACAGTGCTGTAGTCTTCAAACTCTCCGACCGGGCCGTTTTCAGGAATGAGGACGAGGGCTGTGTCGGGGATGTCGATGTCACCTTTCGTTTTAACAGCCGGGGTACCGGTGATATCCCAGGTGCCCTCGTTTATGGTGATCGGACCGTTTTCTGCATAAAGGCCGATCCCTGTTCCATTTATGATTTCAACGATTCCATCCGTTTCGATTGCTCCGCCGGCGGAAACAGAAGCGCTGGCATTGCCGCGTACTATCAGGTTTCCGTTGATGAAGACATCACCTTTGACATCTACAGCCGGTACATCCCTGCCGGTTAAAGTGAGGATGGTATCGCCGTCAAGCCATAGAGTGTTCTCTGAGGGAATATATACACACTGCTTTCCGGAGGTGATATTCGTTTTCTCGGAGACAGCAATGTTTCCCTCAGCAGAGCACAGACCTATACCTTTTGCTGTGATATCAGCGCCTCCTTCAAGATTGATATCTCCTTTGCTGAAGATTGCACAGTCTTGCTGAGAGGAGGGAATGGTTACTTTGCTAAAAAGATTAACATATCCGTTTTCAGACGATATCCCGTTGGTCAATGTTGCTTCACCGAAAACAGTGACGCCCTCATTGGCAAGAATCTCGTATGTGTTGCCGGAAAGCTCGGCATTACCATTGACATTTATGCCGCCGTTAGACGAATGCAGAATATTACCATTGTCTGCATCTGCAGTGATGTTCCCCTCGATGGTGATTTCGCCATCGGCATAGATGCCTTCTGTCTTTGTGGAAAGCTGAACGTCACCAAAAATGTTGACATAACTTTCAGGTACTCTGATACCTCCGCCGCCGGGATTTGTGACAGTCAGATTTCCGGTAATATAGAGATAATCACCACCTGCGTACACAGCATATCCATCTTTGGAATTGTCCATGGTAACAGACAGATCACCTTCAATTTCCAAATAACCCTTTGTATAGATCCCATACACAGCATCGTCTGAACTCAGATTAAGTCCGTTATCTGCCTGAATGGTCAGTCCATCCAGTTCCGAATAGATCAATGCGTTTTCGTGCAGGCCGGTTATCTGTGGATCTGCTTCAGCAAACGTCAGTGTACTGGAATCGTGGTCATAAGATACATTGCCGTCGCCAAGAATATTACCTGCGTTTTCAGGTGTGACCATGGTATCACCGACCCATACCCGGTAGCCGAAGGTTCCCTTGATTGTGAGATCGCCTTCAGGCATCTTGATACTGTATGAAGTAGACCACTTGTCGAAATTATTGTACTGATACTTGCTGCCGTAGCAGTACAGCTCAAGGCGGTTCAGCAGGCGGCCATCATCCGGACTGATTGTCAGGGTTACTGTATCACCTGCATTTGCTGAAGCGGGCCCGGAAATGCTGCCGCCTTCGCCGTATTCGTAGTTGATTTGAAACGAGCCGGTAACAGAATCTCCGATATCCTTGTTCGGATGGACTCTGGTTTCTGTCACAGCCAGTGCATCGGTGATGACGGCAGGCTGCTGAAGACTGTTGTCTGCTGTCGTGGTTCTTTCCGTATAGGCGGCGGAGACATTTGTCCCCATCATTGCCATACCCAGAAGAACCGACAGGATTTTTCTGATGTTTCTCATATGATATGATTCCTTTCCAGCAGAAGCGTCTGCGTGATTTATTATTATATATCACATTCAGAACAAGAGTCACTCATAAAGAGTGATCAGAGTGATAATCAGTAACCTGTGTTTGTCTGTATTTCTGTAAATCTTTTCAGTCTTTTTCTGCAAAACCGTTTTCTGTATATACATGCAGATCTTTCTTATGTATGCTCATGGATTACCATCTTGTTTCATGCCACGTATGAATGCTATCATTTAGAAAAACCAAAGAGAGGAGAGTAATCATCATGAGTTTTCCGAAAGGATTTTTATGGGGCGGCGCAACCGCTGCCAACCAGGTAGAAGGTGCCTGGAACGAGGGCGGCAGAGGACCGGCCAAGACTGACGTCACAACCGGGGGTACGGTTTCTGAACCGCGTTACATCACGTATCTGGACAAGGACGGCAAGCCCGGCAAGATCAACCAGTTTGACCGTCTGCCGGAAGGGGCAACATACTATGTCAACCCGGATTGCTATTATCCCAACCATAAGGCTGTAGACCAGTATCATCATTATAAGGAAGACATTGCCCTGTTTGCGGAGATGGGATACAAGGTTTACAGAATGTCCATTTCCTGGAGCCGTCTGTTCCCGAAGGGCATTGAGAAAACACCGAATGTGGAAGGTGTCGAGCATTACAGGAAGGTCTTTGAAGAACTGCGGAAGTATGGCATTGAACCGCTGGTTACCATCTGGCATTTCGATACTCCGCTGTATCTTGAACAGGAACTGGGCGGCTGGCAGAACCGTGAACTGATTGACCATTATGTCCGTTTTGCGACAACATGCTTTACAGAATACAAAGGACTTGTCCATTACTGGCTGACCTTCAATGAAATCAACAATGAATGTGCGTTCATCGACATGGTCAACGATATGCTGCATATGTCCAAGGAGCAGCTGGATGCCCGTTACAGAGAAGCCTACCAGCTTCTGCATTACCAGCTGGTTGCCAGTGCCAAGGCAGTCCAGATCGGCCATGCCATTGATTCCACCAACATGATCGGCTGCATGCTTTCCACTGCCTGTGCCTATCCGATGACATGCGACCCGGAAGATATCCTGAAGACAGAACATTCCTGGGAGAATGCGATTTATTACTGCGGTGACGTCCATGTTTTCGGCAGCTATTCACCGTTCGCAAAGAGGCTGTGGACAGAACATGGCTGTGAACTGGATATCACGGAAGAAGACCTTGCCGAACTGGAAGCAGGAACCGTGGATATGTACACCTTCTCCTATTATTCCTCATCGGTTGTCACAGCGCATAAGGTGGAAGAAAAGGCCGGCGGGAATATGTCCATCGGCGCGAAGAATCCGTATCTGCAGTACAGTGACTGGGGCTGGGCAATGGATCCTGTCGGCCTGCAGTATTTCCTGGAGAAGATCTATGACCGTTACCGGATCCCGTTAATGATCGTGGAAAACGGCCTCGGTGCGTATGATACGGTTGAGGAAGACGGTTCCATCCATGACAGTTATCGGATTGATTACTACCGTCCGCACATCCAGGCCATGTCCAGAGCAATTGACAATGGCGTTGACTTGATCGGCTACACCACCTGGGGCTGCATTGACGTTGTTTCTGCCGGTACAGGCGAAATGAGAAAGAGATACGGCTTCATCTATATCGACATGGACGATGAAGGCAAGGG
>JAFWCP010000124.1 GCA_017536845.1 Solobacterium sp.
GGATGGGTTCCTACGGCATCGGTCCGGCCCGCGCCATGGCAGCGCTTGCCGAACAGCGTGCCGACGACAACGGCATCAACTGGCCGAAGCATCTGGCACCTTACAGCGTCGCGATCGTCGTCATTTCCATGAAGGACGAACAGCAGGCAGCCGCCGGCGAAGCGCTCTATCAGGAGCTGACCAAGCGCGGTGTTGAAGTGCTGCTGGACGACCGTGATGAAAGGCCCGGCGTCAAGTTCAAGGATATGGAACTGATCGGCATCCCCTACCGTGTCACTGTCGGCAAGGGCATCAAGGACGGCGTTGTTGAAGTCAAGCCGCGCATCGGCGACAAGATCGAAGTGAAACTCGAGGAAGCTGCCGACTGCGTCGAAAAGCTCGTCAGAGAATAATATGAATACAGCCGCTGTACGGTTTCGGCACAGCGGCTTTCTTTTGTTTTCCGAATGGAAACAATTCGTGCAACAAGTTTCGATATGCACGGATTCTCATAAAAAACAAGGGTTGTTTGATATTTTTTTTCGGCTAAGATATGAGTATCAAAGGCTGGAGGCTCTATGACTGAGGATAGAAATCTTGAAGTCCTTGAAGGGGATGCGGTTGACGATTCCATGGATGTGTTCCACTGGCAGCAGAAGCCGCTTACACAGGAAGAGATTGATGAGGTGACGGCAGAACTTCGTTTTTGATAACCGGTCTCTCTCATGTGTACCCGGACTGATCAAAAATGATCAGTTTTTTTGTTTCTTCCATCACTTCTGTCTGCAATAACGATGTTATTCAGCAATTGCAGGAGTTTTTTCTTTCTTTGTGAGCTTCAGCACATGGACATGGCTGTCAAAGCAGGTGTCTTCATACCATTTTCTGAAACGCTTCTTCCTGCCTTCCTGAAACCCGAACGCATGCAGAAGTGCCCTGGAAGCGATATTCTCATCAGCGACTTCGGCCGTCACCGAAACAGCGCCCTGCGCTTTCATCCAGACAAGAGCTCCTGCCAGCATTTCCCTGCCAATCCACTGCCGCCAGTATTCTTTTGCGACACAATAGACGATATCATAATTCCCGTTTTCCGGGAACATGCAGAAAGTTCCGACCGGGTTATGAGAATCCCTGAATTCCGCGATAAGATAATACCCGTCCGGATCATCTTCCATATTTTCAAAACAGGCAAGATAGTCTTCTTTGATATTTTCCCGCAAAGGATCGCTCATGTATTTTCCGTTTTCGGCATCACACCATAAGCGGATGCAGAAATCCATATCTGCGTTCCGATAGGAACGCAGAATAAGATGTTCTGTGATAACAGGCTGATCCAGTTTCATATGCTTTCCTTTCTTTGCTGCGTATCGCATGGCGGTTTCCATTCTCATGCCTGCTCAAAAAGGGCGAAGCATGTCGCCCTTTGGTGCTAAAACTCTGAACCTTCAGATATCTGCTATTTCCTGGCCGCAAGCCGCGCCATTTCCAGAGCTGCTTCTTCTGTCGCAGCCCCGGCCAGGAAGCCGGATGGATGGACAAAGACTGCTCCTTTGATACCGCTGACCTTTTCCAGTTCTTCATAGCGCAGGCCGTTCCAGGCGGATGGCAGCGGATGGCGGAATACCGTGCGATCCGAAGGATCAAGCAGTGCGCACTGCACATTCCAGCCGCCTCTTAAAGCAGGCGAGATGACATACCAGATGTCATTTGCCTTGGGATTATAATACTGCCCGTACAGCACCCCTTCCCATGGTGCGAACTGTTCCATGATCATGATATGGTTGGCCGAATAGGCAATGCAGTTGTTGACATAATCACGGCCATCCAGGCTGCTGATGACGGAATCAATGCGGTTGATCAGAATGTCACGGGCAAAGCTGACAGCATCCTTGAAGGCGTCGTCATGGCTCATGTCGCTGTTCCAGGGTGGGTTGAAATCCTTGATGACGCCGGAAATGGTAAAGCCTGTCTTGGCTTCGTAGATGATCTTTTCCTTCTGGTCATCCTTGACATTGGGCATTGTGGACAGAACATCCGCAACAATGTCGAAACCGTTGTCAGCCGCATCAATGCCGATGACAAGGGAGTTTTCAATCCGCTGGTATACAGTTTTCAGATACCTTTCTTCACAGTCAAAGTATTCCAGAATTTCTTTATAATACTTACGCCAGACAAGGCCGCATGCCGCATAAGGCACATTGGTGCCGTAATGGGTGCCGTTATTCTCCTTGTTCTCCGGGGTATGATGGTCCAGTTCCCCGCCGCCGATATCATAGATGATCCAGGTATCATCCGGCAGCGTTGTATCGGAGCCTCTCACCACTTCGTAATCCTCGCACATCAATGAAAACATAGCGGTCGCGAATACCTCATCGGCATGAAACTGACCGTCATGTGTATATAGTTTCAGATAGTCACGCATAGCAAACCTCCGGACACTATTATACATGATCTGCTCACCCTGACGGCAGTATCGTTTTCAAAATATACAGCCGGTAAAAACACAGCGGCAGTCCGAATGAGGACCGCCGCTGTTTCTGTTTTTATTCAGTTTATGAAGTCAGTTCTGAATCAGTGCTTGATATTGAATCTGGCTTTCGGAGTGTATGTTGTATGCAGGAGTTCTTCCGCAATTTCACTGCCCGGTTCGCCCAGGAAGTCTTCATACAGCTTCTGAATCTGCACGTTGTCAGAGGATACTCTGATATCGCAGAGTTCATCTTCATCATAGAGTGCCTTCATACGCAGGTCTCTGTAGCCCATGCCAAGCTTGCCGTTTTTAACACGGGAAGGAACGATGGACTGGCCGCCGCCGTTGACGCATCCGCCCGGGCAGCCCATGACTTCGATGAATGTATACTTGGAAGTGCCGTTCTTGACTTCCTCGAGCAGCGGCCTTGCCGCTGTCATGGAAGAAGTAATGGCAATCCAGATCTTTGTGCCGTTGAGGTCGATTTCGGCTTCCTTGACGCCGGCCATACCACGGCATGCTTCAAAGTCAACCTTTTCAAGCTTCTTGCCGTCCAGCTTCTGCTTGAC
>JAFWCP010000012.1 GCA_017536845.1 Solobacterium sp.
AATGGGGCAGGGAACATGATTGCTGCGCCGCCCGCCTGAACGACAGGCGCGAGCTTTCAATCGTCAAGGCGAGGCACCCCCTGATTGACCCGGCGATCGTCGTGGCCAATACCTACCGGCTGGCACCGCCGAAAACAACGTTATTGATCACCGGCCCCAACACCGGCGGCAAGACCGTATCGATGAAGATCATCGGCCTGTTTACCTTGATGACCTATGCCGGCATGCCGATTCCCTGCGAGGAGGCGGATATCCCGTATTTCGACCAGGTGTTTGCCGATATCGGCGACGACCAGAGCGTGGCCGAAAGCCTGTCTTCCTTCAGTGCCCATATCCGCAAACAGGCGGAAGTGTGCCGCAAGGCAACCGGCGATTCCCTTGTCCTGCTGGATGAAGTGGGATCGGGCACCGACCCCAGGGAAGGCGAAAGCCTGGCCATTGCCATCCTCAACGAACTGAGAGGCCGGGGCTGCATGACGGTGGCGACCACCCATTACGGAAGGCTCAAGGCGTACGGCAAACGGCATGACGATGTCCTGACTGCTTCGGTGCAGTTTGACATGGAAAAACTTGCCCCGACCTATCGGTTTATGGAAGGCACGACCGGGCAGTCCAATGCCTTTGCGGTAGCCCAGCGCTATGGCCTGCCGGAACATATCGTCAAATATGCCCGTTTCCTCAAGGACCAGGCCCGCAGCCAGGAAGACACCCTGATTGAAACCCTGGAAGCCCAGGTGGCGCAGAGTGATAAGCAGAAGGATGCCCTGGCCCAGGCCATTGCTGAAAACGAAGCACTGAAAAAGCAGCTGGAAAAAGAAAAGGCAATGTTCGAAAAGGAACGCGATACCTGGCGCCTGAAGGCTCAGAAGGAAGCCGACGCCTACATCCTGAAAGCCCAGAAGGAAGCCGATGAAGTACTGAAGGAAATGCGTACAAACGGCATGAAATACCATGAAGCGCTCAACCTCAAGCAGAAGCTTGCGGTCGTGCAGGAAGAAAGCATGCCGGAACCGGTGAAGGACGACGGTGTCTTCGCGGTCGGCGATGCCGTGGAGCTGCGCTCTTCGAACCAGGTCGGCGAGGTTGTGGAAGTCGGCAAACGGGAACTGACGGTGGAATTCAACGGCCGCCGCATCCGTGTCAGGCCGGCCCAGATCCGCCACTCTGCCCATGTCATCGTCAAAAACAAGCCGCAGGCCTCGGTCAAGATGACCTCCGGCAGCATCTTCTCCTCGATGCCGATTGAGTGCAACCTCATCGGCATGCGGGCCGATGAAGCAAAGGATTCCTTCTCATCTTATCTCGACCAGGCCAAGCTGCATGGCCTGAGGTATTTCCGCGTCATCCACGGCGACGGGTCAGGCGCCTTGCGCAAGGTGGTGCATGATATCCTGAAAAAAGACAGGTCAGTCAAGGAATACCGGCTTGGCCAGGCCAATGAAGGCGGCTCCGGTGCGACCATTGTGACATTGAAGTAGGTGGGTTATGGACAAGGAATATATCAAGGCCAAGCTCGCCAACCTGCCCAATGAACCCGGTTCCTACCAGATGAAGGACAAAAACGGCGAGATCATCTATGTCGGCAAGGCCAAGAACCTGCATGCCCGGGTGAACCAGTATTTCACCGGTGCCCATGACTTCAAGACGACCAAGATGGTATCCAATATCGAAGACTTCGATTTTATTGTCACCGCCTCCGAGAAGGAAGCGCTGGTGCTGGAAATCAACCTGATAAAAAAATACCGGCCGAAGTACAACATTCAGTTTATTGACGATTCTTCCTATCCCTACATCAAGCTGACAAGGGAGGAATACCCCCGGCTGATGGTTGCCCGGGATACGAAGAAGGATAAGAAGGCAAGGTATTTCGGGCCGTTCCCCGATGCGGCGGCAGCCCGGCAGACGCAGAACCTGCTGCAGACCCTGTATCCCTTCCGCCGCTGTGACCGGATGCCGGCCAAGGTATGCCTCTATTACCATATGGGCCAGTGCCTGGGTCCCTGTGAACATGAAGTGGCGCCCCATGAATATGCCGTGATGGCAGACAAGGTCACGAAGTTCATGAACGGTGATACTGATGACATCGAAAAAAGCCTCAGGGAAAAGATGAACCAGGCAGCCGGGAACCTGGAATTTGAAAAGGCCCAGGAATACAAGGTCATGCTGGAAAGCATCGCCAAGGTCGTCAATGACCGCCAGAACATCGAGAAGGACAACCGCGGCTCGCTGGATGTGTTTGCCTGGCACTTTGACCGCGGCTATCTTGCCATTACCGGCTTTCTTGTGCGCGGCGGCGTCATCCTGAACAAGGAGTTCCGCCTCAAACCGCTCTATGGCGATGCCGGGGAGGAATTCGTCAACTTCCTGATCCAGTATTACGAATCCCATCCGGCAGCCAAAGAACTTGTCATTCCCCGGGAGTGCGATGCGGAACTGCTGATGGAAGTGCTGTCTTTCCCGGTCTTCCAGCCTCAGAAAGGGTATAAGAAAAAGCTGATCGACATGTGCGTGGAAAACGCGGTCAAACAGCTGGAACTCAAATTCAATACCGTCGAAAGGCAGGAGAGCCTGACCGAACAGGCTGTGGATGAGCTTTCACGGCTGGCCGGCAGGCCGATGCGTCGGGTGGAACTGTTCGACAACTCGCACATTTCCGGTGCCTTTACGGTGGCCGGCTGTGTCGTATATGAAGACGGTGAGCCGGACAAGAAGAGCTACCGCCTTTACCGCCTGCATACCGGAAACTCCGATGTCGATTCGATGAAGGAAGTCGTCTACCGGCGCTATTTCCGGCTGGTTGCGGATGAGGAAAAGCTGCCGGACGGGATCCTTGTCGACGGCGGCTGGACGCAGATCCAGGCGGCCAGGGAAATCCTGGATTCGCTGCAGCTAAGCGAAAAGATCAAGATCATGGGCCTGGTCAAGGATGACAACCACGCCACCGATGCCTTGATGGATACCGACGGCCGCCGGCTGGATATTGACAAGAACTCGTCCCTGTTCTTCCTGCTGACAAGGATGCAGGACGAGGTGCACCGCTATGCGATCAGCTATCACCGCAAACTGCGGGCCAAGGCGCAGACCAAGTCCATCCTCGATGAAATCGAAGGCATCGGCCCCAAGCGCAAGAAACTGCTTTTGAAAAGCTTCGGCAATTTCACCAACCTGAAAAACGCCGCGGAAGAAGACATTGCCGCCGTTGTGCCCAAAGAGGTCGCGGCGAATGTTTACCGGGCGCTCCATCAGACAGAAGAAAACGGCTGATCGTCAGCCGTTTTTTCATAACAGTTTGCGCAGCCGGTCGGCCAGCTTGCGGTCATCCTTCTGCTGTTCGACATAACGCAGGACAGCATCTTTGTAGCCCATGATGCCGGTGAGCTCAGGATCACTCTTGTACACTTCGTAGACAGCCAGCAGAATCGGCATGGCCAGCTTCATCCATTTGTTCTTCTTTGCGTCTTCCGCCTGTTTCTCCTGGATTGCGGCCGCCTTGATGGAAGTATATTCCACCCGGGCGCTGAGCCGGTTGAGCTGGGGCGCATAGGCGCCGACTGCCTTGCCCAGGCCGATGACCTTGATGAGAAGCAGGATCAGGAAGAGCACAACCAGTCCGATGGCTCCGTAAAGGATATAGAAATTATATGGGTAGATATTGAACGGCATACACGATCCTCCTGCTGTAAAGATTGTATCATGAAATCTGCCTGTTTTGTGATATATTATCGCCATGACAAAACTGATCAGAATTGTTGTCTGCAGTGACAACCATGGAAAAACAGACGGGCTGGCTTACGTGCGCAGGATGCATCCGGACGCACAGTATTTTCTCCATTGCGGCGATGCCTGCCTTGACAAAGAGAGGATGAAGGGCTTTGCCGTAGTGCAGGGAAACAATGATTTCTATAATACCTGGCCGAATTTCCTCGTGCTGGAAATGGGAAGCCATAAGATCTATCTGACCCATTCCCACCGCGAGATGTATTTCGGCCGCTATGAGATGCTGGCCAAGGCTGCGAAAAAGCATGGCTGCGACATCTGCTGCTTCGGCCATACGCATATGTATTTTGATGATGTTGTGGACGGGGTCAGGCTGCTCAATCCCGGCAGTATCTGGCGCTGCCGTGACGGTTCCAGACCCTCGTATATGCTGGTGACGATCTCCGGCAGCCTGGTCAGTGTTCAGCGGCTGTTTTTCGAAGGCTGACGGTCTCTGTGAAGTTTTCTTTATTTGAGACTGAAATTGCAAAATTCACTGTTGCATTTTCAGAAATGCGTCGTATAATAATCGTGCTGTCGTCGTAGCTCAGTTGGATAGAGCTC
>JAFWCP010000125.1 GCA_017536845.1 Solobacterium sp.
TATGCGAAAGCATCGTAGGAAGGAATGGCGCTGTTGTCGCCGGCGGCATCGAAGGATTCCGCTTCATCAAATTTGTAGAACTGCATGTTGCCGGAAACGGAAACGGCTTCCGCTTCGGCGTCCTCATAGACGAAGGTCACCTGGTAAGCAGCCGGTGATTCCGGGAAATCCGTGTTTTCAGCAACCGTTGCACCGGGCTGGACTGAGGGTTCTTCCGGTTCGGCATGGACAGCTGTTGCGGAAGCTGTCAGCGTCAGAGCCAGGAAGGCTGAAGTTATTTTGTTCATCTTCTTCATAGTGTTTTTAACCTCCGCTGTTATGATAATGGAATTTCTGAAATGATCGTATTTCAGAATATGAATGCTGCTTTCATATTCTGAAAGCGGAAACATTTTCAAAATTGATCTGTCCGCAGGGATGAGATATGATGAGTGCAGAAGAGGATATGTGTATGAAAAAACGCTTTTTGCCGATCAAACGTCAGGACATGATTGACCGGGGCTGGGACCAGGTGGATTTTGTCTATGTCTGCGGTGATGCCTATGTGGACCATTCCAGTTTCGGCATGGCGATTATTTCCCGGGTGCTGGAAGCCAACGGCTATAAAATCGGACTGATCTGCCAGCCGGACTGGCGGAACAATGAAAGCATTCAGATCTATGGCGAACCAAGGCTTGGCTTCCTGGTATCGGCCGGGAATATGGATTCCATGGTCAACCACTATACTGTCGCAAAGAAAAGAAGGCAGTCGGATGCCTACAGCCCAGGCGGGGTGATGGGCAGACGGCCGGATTATGCGGCAACGGTATACTGCAACCTGATCCGCCAGGTGTATAAGAAAACACCGCTGATTGTCGGCGGCATCGAAGCCAGCTTAAGAAGGCTTGGCCATTATGATTACTGGTCCGGCAAGGTCAGGCGTTCCATTTTATTGGATGCCGGGGCTGACCTTGTTTCCTATGGCATGGGGGAATTGTCCATTGTGGAAATCGCCGATGCCTTAAACAGCGGCCTGGATGTCAGGGATATCACCTTTATCAACGGCACCGTATATAAGACCAAAGACGAAGAAAGCATCTATGATGCCATCCGTCTGCCGGATTATGAGGAGATACGGGATGACAAGGTGAAGTATGCCGAATCGTTTAAGATCCAGTATGAGAATACCGACCCCTTTAACGGAAAAAGGCTGTATGAGTGCTATGGCGGCAAGACCTTCGTGGTCCAGAACCCACCCGCAAGACCCTTGACGACCGAAGAGTTTGACCGTGTCTATGCCCTGCCGTATATGCGGGATTTCCATCCGGATTATAAAAAGGAAGGCGGCATTCCGGCTTTCAGCGAGATCAAGTATTCCATTACATCCAACCGCGGCTGTTATGGCGAATGCAACTTCTGCGCCCTGAATTTCCATCAGGGAAGGATCGTCCAGGCCAGAAGCCATGAAGCCATCATCGAAGAAGCAAAATCCTTCTTAAAGGAAAAGGATTTCAAGGGCTATATTCATGATGTCGGCGGGCCGACGGCGGAATTCCGGAAACCGGCCTGTAAAAAGCAGATGATTGCCGGGGCATGCAAGAACAGAAGATGCCTGTATCCGCAGCCATGCAGAAACATGGAAGTGGACCACAGCGACTATCTGCAGTTATTGCGGGAATTAAGGGAACTGCCGGGGGTCAAGAAGGTGTTTGTCAGAAGCGGCATCCGCTTTGACTACCTGCTGGCCGATCCTGACCGTACGTTCTTAAAGGAACTCTGCCTGCACCATGTCTCCGGCCAGTTACGGGTGGCGCCGGAACACATTTCCGACAATGTCCTTTCGAAGATGGGGAAACCGAATGTGGCGGTCTACAACGAATTCGTCAGGGAATTTGAAAAGACCAACCGGGAGATTGGCAAGGAGCAGTATGTTGTTCCGTATCTGATGTCATCCCATCCCGGTTCCACCCTGAAGGATGCCATTGCTTTGGCAGAATACCTGCATAAGCATCATCTCAATCCTCAGCAGGTGCAGGACTTCTATCCCACCCCGGGATCGTTGAGCACATGCATGTACTATACCGGCCTTGACCCTCTGACCATGAAGAAGGTCTATGTGGCATCCAACCCGCATGAAAAGGCCATGCAGAGGGCATTGATCCAGTACAGGGATCCCAAGAACTACGACCTTGTGAAGGAAGCACTGATCAAGGAACACAGAGAAGACCTCATCGGCAGCGGCAAGAACTGCCTGATCCCGATGAAGACAAATCACCGACCGCAGCAGAGGGGGAAGAAACCATGGCATTCATGATCATCCAGATGGGCGCTGATGAAGCCCCGGAAAAGGTGGAAGCAGAATTAAAGGAGCTGACGGACCAGGAATTCCGTCTGTATTCCGTACCGGTGCAGGACTGGAACAAAGAACTTTCCCCCTGGCCGGCAAAGGCAGTTTTCAGAAACGAATACTTCGGCGACGGGGCACCGGATACGCTGAAGAAAGTTCTTCAGTATGCGGAGGAAAAGAAGCAGGAAGATGACCGGGTCATCCTGTGCGGCTATTCCCTGGCCGGGTTATTTGCCTTATGGGCAGGATACCAGTGTGATGTGTTTGACGGCATTGCCGGGGTATCGCCTTCGGTATGGTACGACGGCTGGAATGAATATGTTCAGGCACATGAAATGAAGGCAGGGCATGTCTATCTGTCCCTGGGGGATAAGGAACCCAAGGCAAGAAATCCCCGCATGGCAAAGGTCGGGGAGAATATCACCAGGATGCATGAACATCTCAAAGGTTCTGTCGACTGTGCACTGGAGTGGAATGCCGGCGGACATTTCAATGAGCCTGAAAAGCGGATTGCCAGAGGATTGGCATGGCTGATGGGACAGATGAAATAATCAAAAGGAGAGAATATGCAGTTTATCATTACAGCCTATGACAGTACGGATCCTGATGGTCTGGCAAGGCGGCTGGAAGTCAGGCCCAGACATCTTGCAAACATGCAGAAAGTCAAGGGAACCGGCAGTGTTGTCTGTGCCGGCGGCATCATGAATGAGGAGGGAAAACCCCGTGGATCATTTCTGATCATGGAATTCAGGGACAGGGAATCCCTGGATGACTATCTGGCGCATGAACCGTATGTGACGGAACATGTCTGGCAGGATATCCGGGTGGAACCGTGCAATGTCGTCATCAAGGATGATGAAATGGTGAAATGAAAGATGGCGCAGTCATTGGCTGCGCCATCTTTCGTTATCAAGGAGTTTCTTCAATCGTCAGAAACGGTTTTGACTAATAGAGTGTCTGATAGCCTTCGACTTCCGGGACTTCACCGAAATAGGATTCGAAGTCAATGCCGGCATGGTCTGCGCACTGCTTCATTTCGATGACGGTCTTGACGTCGACCGGGACACCTTCTGCCTTGATGCGTTCCACCGACAGTGCTTCCTTTTCGCCATGGGTGTAGATTCTGTCCTGGCCCTGTGCCTTCGGGGCGTCGCGGAGTTCCTGCAGGAAGGTGCTGAAGTGTTCTTTGATGTCTTCGGGGTTGCCGAAGATGGCCGGATCGATGGCCGCAAAGCCGTGGCATGTGCCGCCGATGCCGTTCATATGGGTATGGTTGGATGTAATACCCATGGAGAAGATGGATGAGAAGATCTCACACAGCATGCCGTATCCGTAGCCTTTGTGGCCGCCGCTCTTTTCCGTATAGCCGCCTAACGGCAGGATGCCGCCGCCGGCCTTGTTCACGATGTTGGCCAGAACGCTGCCGGCATCGTTGGAAGGCAGGCCGTCCTTGTTCAGCGCCCAGTTGTCAGGCAGGGGCTTTTCGGCCTTGTTGTACATTTCCAGCTTGCCGCGGGTCACGACGGTTGTTGAAGCGTCAAACAGGAAGTTGTACGGTTCGGCCGGAACAGCGACTGCGATCGGGTTGGATCCCAGCATGGCCTTGCGGGCATAGGTGGGAACCATGATGGCTTCGGAATTGGTGCAGGAGAAACCGACCAGGCCCTGTTCGGCTGCCATCTTGGCATAGTAGCCGGCAATGCCGTAATGGTTGGAATTGCGTACGGAGACGATGGCAATGCCGGACTTCTTTGCCTTTTCGATGGCCAGGTTCATGGCCTTGACGCCGGCCAGCTGGCCCATGCCGTCATGGGCGTCAATGACAGCGGATACCGGTGTTTCAAAGACGATTTCCGGAACGGCATGAACCTTGATCATGCCTTTTTCAATCCCTTTGTCATAACGGGTCAGCCTCTGCATGCCGTGAGACTCGATGCCGTAAAGATCGGATGTGATCAGGACATCTGTGATGGTCCTTGCTTCCTCCTCGCTGAAGCCGAACTTCTGGAAGGCGGCTTCGCAGAAAGCGGTCAGAACCTTGTAGTCGTATTTGATGTGTGCCATAAATTCTTACCCCCCTGATTGAAAATCAGATTCTGGCAACCCCCGTTTTTCTGGCTTCATCCGCAACCGCCTTGGCAACGGCCTTGGCAGCACGAGGATCCAGAACGCTCGGGATAATATACTTTTCATTTCTTTCTTCATCGCTGATAAGCGCCGCAAGAGCTTCTGCTGCCGCGAGTTTCATGCCTTCGGTAATGGCCTTGGCTCTGACATCCAGGGCGCCTCTGAACAGGCCCGGGAAAACAAGGACGTTGTTGATCTGGTTGGGATAATCGGAACGGCCGGTGCCGACGATTCTCGCACCGCCTTCAAACGCCTTTTCGGGCATGATTTCCGGGGTCGGGTTGGCCATCGGGAAGACGATGGCATCTTTGTTCATGGACGCAATCATTTCCGGGGTGACGATGTTCGGGGCGGAAACGCCGATGAAGACATCCGCGCCTTTCAGGGCATCGCCGATGGTGCCGTGCAGGTCTTCGAGGTTGGTGACTTCGCAGAGTTCAAGCTGGGCGCTGTTGGCGGCCGTGTCCTTGTTCAGAACGCCGTTTCTGTCACAGTATGTCAGATGTTTCACGCCGTAGTTCATGATCAGCTTGCCGATGGCGGTGCCGGCGGAGCCTGCACCGGAGATGACAACCTTGATGTCCTCGATCTTCTTGCCGACAACCTTGAGGGCGTTGATCAGGGCAGCCAGTAGGATGATGGCGGTGCCGTGCTGGTCATCGTGGAAGACAGGAATGTCCAGACGTTCCTTCAGCTTTGCTTCGACTTCGAAGCAGCGCGGGGCGGAAATGTCTTCCAGGTTGATGCCGCCGAAGCCCGGGGCAATGCGGCATACGGTTTCAACGATTTCATCGACATCCTTGGTATCCAGGCAGATCGGGAATGCGTCAACATTGCCGAAGGTCTTGAACAGGATGCACTTGCCTTCCATGACCGGCAGGCCGGCTTCCGGGCCGATGTCGCCCAGGCCCAGGATGGCGGTGCCGTCAGTGACGACCGCTACCAGGTTGCCCTTGGCAGTGTATCTGTAGACATCTTCCTTGTTGGCTGCGATCTTGCGGCAGGGTTCGGCGACGCCGGGCGTATACTCAATGCTGAGGTCATCCCTTGTTTTCAGTTCAACTTTTGAAACAACTTCGATTTTTCCTTTGTACTTTTCGTGAAGCTCAAGTGCTGCTTTGTAGTAATCCATTTGATATCTCCTTTACTGTTATCTATATCCGAATCATATCCTTTTAGAACAGGACTTTCAATAGAATGCTTGCGGCAATCAGTGTCAGAGCGCCGCAGATTCTTGTCGAAATCTGTGCGAAGGGAAGCAGGTTCATTCTCTCACTGGCGGACAGTACGGCAATGTCACCTGTGCCGCCCATGTTTGTTGTGCAAAGGCCGGCTGTGATGGCAGCCTCTACCGGGTAGAAGCCGACGAGCCTGCCGCCGATGCCGGCGCCTAAGGCAACGCCTGCAACAACGACGAAGACGAGCAGGACATAGATCAGTGAGAAGGAATCGATGACTGCCTGCAGGTCGATCATGGCAATGCCGATGCCGACGAGAAGGGCAGATGTCCAGTTGGTCATGACGAATTGTGACCATTGCTGGGAAGCGTGTTCGAAGCGGGTCGGGACAATGCCGAGGGCTTTGCCCAGCGCGACGAGGATGATCATCCAGGCGTAGGCGTGAACCGACGGAATGAACTTGTTGATGATGGTGCCCATGAGGAAGAAGGCAATGGAAGTCATGATGCCGACGCCCATCAGCTGGATGCTGAGCGGTGTTTTTTCACCGTCTTTGATGGTGTCGTCAACCTTCTTCATCAGTTTGCCGTTGCCGCTGAGGGAAGGCATCTTGTGGCCGAGCTGGTTGAGAAGGCCGGCGCCGACAATCGCCATGACATTGCCCAGCGTGGAAGCGGGAACCATGCGGGAGATCATTTCTTCCTGGGTGTAGGGAAGGGCTGCGGAATACATGCCGGAAAGCGGCACGACACCGGCGCCCATGCCGCCGCCCATCATCGGGACAGCGATGAACATGACGGATTCCACAAAGCCATAGCCGACAATCGAACCGATCACGCCGACCAGCAGGATCGCCATGGTCATGGCAATCAGCGCTACCGGCAGGAAGCGTACCGCTGCCTTCAGCAGCAGTTCACGGCTCATGCCGAGGATGGAACCGGTAATCAGCGCGGCGATGTAGAAGTTGAGGAAGCCTGTCTTGTTCATGAAGGCATTGACGTTTTCTACGACAGCCTCAGGAATGACGCCGAAGTAGACAAGGGCAGCGGACGCAAAGATGCAGACGATGGCACCGCCGCCGAGATAGGTTTTGACGATCGGCATATGATTGCCGATGATGTTGAAGAGACCGCCAAGCGTCATCATGACCGCAAAGGCACCGATCATGCCGCCGGGCAGGGTCCCGGTTACCATCATGCCGAAGACAATGACCGTCAAGCCGATGTAGATCGGCAGCGGGATGCCGGCAATCAGGATGTTGAGGAAGGATTTGTTTTCTGTGCTCATGTTTCACTCCTTGAAGGGTCTTTGTAACCCCTTACATGAAGGATTGTAGCCAGGAGTGGCTTTTGTAAAAAGAATTTGAAAGTAAGAGACGTTTTGAAAGTAAAGTGAATAAAAGGACCCGTCTTTTGACAGGCCCGAAAGAAGGAAATACTGTTATCTGGCTTTGTAATGGACGCTGGGACGGCCGCCGGTGCGGTAGTCAATGAAGCTGTCGGCGAGGTCATGATCCACAAGATAGTTCATATAACGCCGGACCGTCACCATCGAGAAGCCCGAAATGCCGGCCAGCTCTTCACTGGTCAGAGAGTCCGGTCTGGCGGCGATGAGATGGTTCATCAGCTCTTCCAGGGTACGGCTGTTGATGCCTTTTTCATACACCGACGGTGCTTTCCTGGGCATCTGGCTGGCGGCGACGATTCTGTCGATTTCATTCTGGGAGAGGTCCTTGGCATTTTCAAAGATGCTGTGCCTGCGCTTGTACTTTTCGATTGCCTGCCGGAAACGGTCAAAGGTGAAAGGCTTTACCAGGTAGTCAAGGATGCCGCAGTTCATTGCCTCTTTCACCGATTCGGCATCACTGGCTGCGGTAACCATGATGACTTCCACGCTGAAACGGTTCTCACGGATTTTATGCAGGAGTTCCAGGCCGTTCATGCCGGGCATGTAGAGGTCGAGGATGACGAGATCCACCATTTCATGGGCCAGAAAATCCAGGACTTCCTGGCCGCTGCGGAAAACGGCAATCACTTTCATGTTTTCGATCTTTTCCGTATATTTGCGGTTGATTGACCCGACCATCGGGTCATCTTCAACGATAATGACGTTAACCATTTTTTCCTCCTTGCATACGCTTGCGTTTTTCCCTGATGGCGATGGTGAAGGAACTGCCTTCACCCGGTTCGCTTTCGATATCAAAGATACCGTGGCAGCGATTGACAATGTTCCGGATCAGCCGCAGTCCGGTTCCGTGCCCTTCGCCTTTCGTCGTAAAGCCGCCTTTGCACAGCTTCTGTTTTGTTTCTTCATCCATGCCTTCACCGTTGTCATCCACAATGATGACCAGGCCTTCGCCGGAACACTGGATGAACAGGTCAATTTTCTTTTCCCTGCTGTCATCGGTCATTGCTTCAAACGCATTTTCAATCAGGTTGCCGATGATGGTGACCAGGTCCTCCGCCGACAGGTAGTCGTTGTGGGCTTCCAGGAAGCTTCCCTTGACCAGCTGCAGGTCAATGCCGAGCTCTCTTGCCTTGTTCATCTTGCCGAGAATCAAAGCGGCGATGGTCTTGTTCTGAATGGTGTTGAGAATCTGGCTGTTGTTTTCTTCATAGGTGATCGTATCCGAGATGTACGTCATGGCCTCCCTGACTTCAGAGAGCTGCAGCAGTCCCAGGATGACGTGCAGACGGTTTTTCTGCTCGTGGGTAAAGGAACGCAGGGCATCAATGATATGCCTGACGCCGGTCAGTTCCTCCGCCAGCCGCTGGGAGCGGGTCATGTCGTTCAGAAGGATCAGCGTGCCCATGCGCTTTTCATTGTGCATGATGGGGCCGGTATCCACGAGCAGGGTGGAATCACCCCGTTTGATCCGTACCTGCAGCAGGTCCTCCTGGACGGCCAGTTTCTGGATTTCATCCTTGATCAATGTCTGCAGCTGTGCCGGCGTCAGCAGATCACCGGCGGAAAGCAGTTCCACGGCCGGCCTGTTCATGTATTCGCACTGCCAGTCCTGATTGACCAGGATGAGGCCTTCGTTCAGGGAATTCAGAACGTCTTCCCGCTGCAGGAACAGCTCGGCGATATGCGCCGGCTCATAGCCAAGCAGGCGGCGGCGCAGGCCGCGGGCCGTCATGACGGCGATGATGGCGCCAAACGCCAGGGAAACAAGATAGAGGAACAGCACCCTGAGCAGTTCCGTCTGGGCTAACAGGCGGAGGGAGCGGGTATGGCAGCTGACCATGACAAAACCGATCACCATCCCATCATCATCGTAAACCGTCGCAAAACAGCGTCTCTGGTATTCGCTGGTTCCCTTGCCGTCAGTGATGTAGGGAATGGCGCCTTTGAGGGCCGGCCCTTCATCACCGCCCTGGAAGTGCAGGCTGATCAGGCTGTGGTCGGGGTGGTAAAGCCGGGTATCATCGGGCTTTACCAGGACGATGTAGTCGATGTATTCTTCTGAATCCACAACCTGGTCAAGATGCTCCATCAGGTCTGTGCTCAGGGTATCGGTGCACAGAGCATCCTTGATGGTCCTTGTCAGCGAAAGCTGGATGGCATAGGTGCGGATGGTTGTATTCACGATATCCATATTCCGGCTCGAAAGGAGCTGGTAAAAGGTCAGGAATGACAAAAACAGTACCAGCGATATCACTGATAGATAGGAAACCGCGAGTCTCTGTGTGAACGTCTTTCTTTTTCGCATAACCTCTGATACCGTTTTTGCATGATATGTGATAATGCTCTTTCACGCAACCTTTTCCATGTTTTAAAAGACTTTTGAAAGTTAAAAAAACAACAGTCTCTTCCCTTGTTATTATCCGTGGAATCCGGCGTTACGGCAATGAGAAAAGGAATGACGGTATATCGTCGGATACGTTATCATATAAGGAAAGAGGTATCAGTTATGAATATGGAACAATACTCCCTTCCGGCCATGGGCTGGAACTCCTGGAATACCTTCGGGCATGCGATTCATGAGAATCTGATTTACCAGATTGCCGATGCCATGGTCAGTGAAGGGCTTCGCGACCTTGGCTACAAATATGTGATCATCGATGACTGCTGGTCGAAAAAGGAAAGAGATGAACAGGGTTTCCTGCAGGCTGACCCGCAGAAATTTCCTTCCGGCATGAAGGCGGTCGCGGATTACATCCACGAAAGAGGGCTGAAGTTCGGCATGTATTCCTGCTGCGGGGATAAGACATGCGCCGGCTATCCCGGCAGCTTTGAACACGAATTCCAGGATGCGGAAACGTTTGCCCAATGGGGCGTGGACTACCTGAAATATGACAACTGCTATAAGCCGGCCAACCAGACATCCGCTTCTTTGATGCGGCGGATGGCCATGGCTCTGCGGCAGACCGGCAGGGACATCCACTATGCCGTGTGCCAGTGGGGCACGGAAGATGTGGAAACCTGGGCAAGGTCAGCCGGTGCCCATTCCTACCGTTCCACCATTGATATCCAGGATTCCTGGCGTTCGGTGAGGAACATTGCCATGTCACAGTTTTCAAAACAGGGATACAATGCTTCCTTCTGCCATAATGACATGGACATGCTTGTGGTGGGGATGTACGGCAAGGGTTCCAACCCAGATGTGATCAGAGGCGGCTGCAGTGACGCGGAATACCAGACCCACTTTGCCCTCTGGGCCCTGATGGGATCGCCGCTCATCATCGGGTGTGATGTCAGGCAGATGAATGCAAACACCAAGAACATTCTCGGAAATGAAGAACTGATTGCCATGAACCAGGATCCTGAAGGCCGCAGTGCCTTCGCCATCCAGACGACGTACCGTGATGACCAGATTGTCCTGGCAAAGCTTTTATCCGACGGTTCCTTTGCGCTTGGCTATTTCAACCTCAGCGACCAGCCGGCCAATATCACCCTGAACTTCCGCCTGCTGGGCCTGCCGGAAGAGATCAATGAATTTTATATGCGTGACTGCATTGGCCATCGGGATATCGGCAAGGCAAAACGGAGCTATACCGTAAAGCTGTTCCCGCACAGCTGCCGGGTCTTCCGCGCCCGGATCGCGCTGTAAGAAAAATATATATTGACCGACGGTCAGTCAGTGAGTACAATGATACCGGAGGTTATTTCAATATGGAAATGAACAGAACTTATAAACTCCTTTCCGGAGAAACCGTACAGTCTGCCGCCTATGCGCTGGCGGAATGGCTCGACCGTGAAAAAGGCATGATCACCCAGACAATGCGTTCCAAAAAGGGATACATCGTTGAATGCAAGGGCGATGCCGCGGCGGAATGGACAAAATACATCGGTGCCGATGCGGCCCTGTCAATCGACCTGAGCCAGTTCAATGACGAACTGGAAGTCACAATCTTTGTCGAGAAACTTCGTGAAAAGGCGGGGATTGCGGCAGTCGGCGCGATCTTCCTGCATCCGCTGCTTGTGACTTCCGCGGTCGGCGGCCTGCGTCAGATGGTGCTGATGTCGGATATCTTCAACTGGATTGAGAAGAACCTTGCGGTGGAGATGGTCAAGGAAGAACCGCCGACAAGGACAACCAACACCTTCCAGACCATCTGCCCGTCCTGCGGTGCTGTAAACAAGGAAGGTTCCCATTACTGCCGCAGCTGCGGTGCCAGCCTGATCCAGGAAAAGGTCTGCTGCCCGACATGCGGAGAAACCCTTGATGGTGATGAGGCGTTCTGCCCTCACTGCGGTACAAAACTCTAAGCAGCTCTGATAAGCCATGACGTGATCATGGCTTTTTTTCCGGGAAAGCGGAATCGGTACTGCAGTAAAAAAGATGGTTCTTAAGTATGCGGTGTTCTTTGACACTCCACACGACTGAGGTCGTGGGATTCTTGCTTCAACGACCACTACGAAGCTGTAAAAGCCTTCGGTTTACACGGTCTCCACAAGCGTAAATTCCCGTATGTCCTACGGTATTGGCAGTTTCTCAGGCGGCTGCCAGCCCTCTGTTCAGTATGTTGACGGCTGCGTTTATGTCCCGGTTGTGCTTTGTGTGGCATTCCGGACATTCCCAATTCCTGACGGCGAGGTTCTTTACGAGCGGATTCTTATACCCGCAGCACGAACATGTCTGGCTGCTCGGATACGTTGCAGGTACTCTGACAACATCATTGCCGTACCATGCGGCTTTATATTCCAACATGGTGAAGAACTTGCTCCACGAAGCACTTGCTATGGATTTTGCAAGTTTATGGTTATGAACCATTCTCTTAACATTCAGTTCTTCAATGCAGATGGTTTGGTTTTCGCTCACCAGCATTGTTGACTGCTTCTGCAGGAAATCATTCCGCTGATTGGTGATCTTCTCATGCACCCTGGCAACTTTGATTCTCTGCCTGTTCCGGTTGTTGGAACCCTTCTGTCTGCGGGAGAGCCGACGCTGTTCGCGGGTGAGTTTACGCAGTGATTTTTCGAGGTATTTGGGGTTGCTTACTGTGTTGCCATTGCTGTCGGCATAGAATTCCTTAATCCCGACATCAATGCCAATCATCCCGCCTTTATTAGGGCGCGGTTCAGGTTCAAAATCAACGTTCAGGACTACGAAATATTTGCCCGTGGCTGTCCTTTCAACCGTGACATTATTGATATGTCCGACTTCCATGGACTGTCGGATCTTTACATAACCGATTTTTGGGAGCTTCAGGCATTTCCCGACAATACGGATGCTGTTCCCCTGATTGATGGTTCTGTATGACTGATGATGGCTGTGCCTGCTCTTAAATTGCGGGTGTTCTGTACGCTTTTCAAAGAAGTTCCTGAAGCCACGGTCGAGGTCTCTGAGGGACTGCTGCAGGGCGATGGAATCCACATCCCTGAGAAATGAGAACCTGTCTTGCTTTTTCAGATCCGTCAGCATGGAGGAAGTCTGTGCATACCCGATTTTCTGACCGTTCGCAAAGGCATCATTACGCATGGCAAGGCCCTTGTTGTAAATAAGCCTGCAGCATCCAAGAGTCTGATTGATCATACTCTTCTGTTCATTGTTTGGGTACGCCCTGAACTTTACACCTTTGTTCATGTCTATGGCCTCGTTTTCCGGGTATCTGCATACCATTTGATGGTTTCGGCACTGACATTGCCTGCAGTGCTGACAAAGCAGCTTCGTGTCCACAGACTGGGCATGGCGTTCAGCTGCGGAAACTCCTCCCTCAGCTTGAAGGAAGTGCTGCCCTTAACCAGTCTCATGATCTCCGGGATGCTCATGGCAGGCAGTACGCTCACAAACATGTGGACATGATCTATAAGGCATTCCAGGGCGAGGATTTCTATGCCGCGTTTGCCGCATTCGGCAACGGTCAGTTCTTTGAATCTGTCCTCAACACCGGGAATGTTGAAAATCTTCCTGCGATACCGGGGGCAGGAAACAAAATGGCAGTTAATCAGCGATACCGTCGTTTTCGTATGTTTATACTCGTTCTTCATGAGTGTAGAGTATCGTATGTGCAGATGCTTGTTAATATGGTATTTACTTGTTTATCGCTTAACATCAAATAATAGCGGGCTATCATCCGCACGGTTGAAACCATGGGTTTTCTCGTCCGTATTCTGTTATAATAATGCCATTCGGGAAGGATAACAGCACTATATGTTTCCTTCTGAAGAAGAGAAAACGGAACAGGCAGGGGACGATATATATGGAAAGAATCAGACTGATTGTGACAAGCGACATGCATGCGCATGTATTCCCGCACAGCTACGCGGACGGCAGGGAAGTGAATGAAGGCATGGGCCGCGTCAGCACGCTTGTCGAACTGCTGAAAACGGACAATACACTGCTTCTTGATAACGGTGACCTGATTGAAGGCTCACCGCTTGCAGCATACCATTACGCCCAGAAACGGGATGACATTTCCCCGATGACGACCATGATGTATGAGATGGGATATAACTATATCAATGTCGGCAATCATGATTTCAGCTATGGCGAAGAGGCTTTGTTAATGCATCTGCAGAATGCCGGCGTACCGTGCCTGACCGGCAACTGGCTGTTCCATGGCAAGCCGTTTGGCCCGACCTATTCGGTAGAAGAAATGGCCGGCAAGAAGATCTGCCTGTTCGGCCTTGTCACCCACTGCATCCCCAACTGGGAAAAAAGAGAAAATCTCCGCCATTCCCGTTTTACCAACGCGCTGGAATCCGCAAAGAAAACGGTGGATACCATCCGCCGCATGGAAAAGCCGGATTACATCATCTGCCTGTATCACGGCGGGTTTGAAAGAGATCCCCAGAATGGCCTGTACCTTACCGAAGACAATGGTGAAAACCAGGCATATCAGATCATTTCCGAAGTGCCGGGCATTGATGTCCTGGTCACCGGCCACCAGCACAGTTCCTTATGCGGCAGGATGAACAATACCGTCTATACCCAGACGGCACCCGACGGAAAGGAACTGGCGGTCATTGACATCTATCCGGAAAGCGGGGCTATCGACGCCCGTCTGTACCCGGTCGATACGGAACCGGATACAGACCTGCTGCGGTACGTAAAGCAGGAAGAGGAAAGCTGCCAGGCCTGGCTGGATGAAAAGGTCGGCGCAGCGACGATGGATCTCAGAGTGGAAGACGCCTATCGGGCAAGAAAGGAAAAGCACCAGCTTGTCACCTTCTTCAACAAGGTCATGATGGAAGCCGGTGAAGCACAGCTTGCCGGATCATACCTGCACAACGATGCCAGGGGCTTCCATGGCGAAATCACAAGACGCGACCTGTTCAACGCCTGGCCGCATGCCAATACGGTTGTTGTCAAGAAGGTCACCGGCAAGGTGCTGAAGGAATATCTGGAGCGCTGCGCCGAATACTGGTGCGTGCGCGGGGAGGAAGTCGCCGTTTCCCCGTTATTTGAAAAGCCGAAGCCCAGGCACAGCAGCTATGACATGGTCGACGGTGTTGAATATACCATCAAGGTTTCCAACCCTGTCGGCAGAAGAATTACTGCTTTGACATACCAGGGCAAGGATGTCGCGGACGATGATGAATTCACCCTCTGCGTCAACAGCTACCGGGCCGGCGGAGGCGGGAACTTCCCGATGTTAAAGGAAGCGGAAACCGTAAAGGTTCTGCCCGGAAACGTGATCACCCTGGCGTGTGACTATCTGGCTGCCCATCCGATTCTTGATTTTGAACCGGTATCCAACATCCATCTTGAAAAGTAAGCAGTACAGGGGCTGTAACGAGTAAATCGACACAGATTCAGATCGTATTTGGAACAAAACAGTTTCAAATACGATCTTTTTAATTTTGTGCTTGCATTATGTCTGATTATATGGTCATATATGTTCACACATAGATTAAGGGGGTTCCACATGCACGTTTCCACTGCTCAGTACAGAGCTCAGATAAAGTATGACGCTGCTCATACCCGTCAGTTTCAGATGAAACTTCACCTGGTTGATGATGCCGTTATTATCAGCCGGCCTGATCAGCAGCCTTCCAAACAGGGTGCTGTCAGGAAACTGATCGCCGTCAGATCAATGGAGAAAGGAGGAAATGAAAATGCGCCCGATCCGCGCATTCTCAACAGACAATAGACCACAATGGGCAAGCGCAAAGATGTCAGGAAAGAGATCATGTTGAAAAAAGGATTCTGGGAATGATCAGAATCCTTTTAGTTTTTGAACTTGCTGGCAATTGTCAGGATTGTCAGAATGCTTCTCCTCGGGAACTCTTTCTTGCTTTTTTGAGGTTGATTGTATACGCAATACCCTTGTTTCCGACGTACGGTTTGATGTAGACCGGTACATCAATGCTTTCGCCCACTTCGAAATACGATTCAGGAGAGTAGTCCTGAAGATAATAGGTATTTCCGTTCTCGTCATTGACCGTATATGTCACGGATTCTGTTTTCGGGTTATCCTTCGGAACAAGCCTTTTTACTCTCGCCTCTATGGTTCCTGACAGGCGAAGACCTTTTGCTTCCTTAACGGTTGTTCTGCTCATGATGCTCAACCCTTTCCCTTAACATGCTTCCTGTACGGCTTTTGATTATTGATGAATTCCTTCACAAGAATGAAGAACTTTGAACCCAGACCCTTTACCGTATGCAAACGACAGATATAGTACTCGTGCACCATTTCCTTTGTTGTATGTATGCCGGCTTTCTCTAACGCCTTCATATACCTTCTGAAGGCCGTATTCACATTGGTGAGTTCTTCGATCGTCATATCGACAACTTCAGGCTCTCTGGCAATCTGATAGCCTTCATAGGTGAATGGCTTTCCTGTCTTCTGCACCCAATACAGGGATACGGCAAGCCTTCTGGCAATGCCGGTTACAGCTTTCGCCCTCCTGCCTGATGTCAGCTGGATTCTGTAGCCCCACTCACCGAACGGCTCACTCCTGCGGTTAAGAAGGGCACTTGCCGCAAGCGAGAGCTTTGCGTGAAGAAGTTTATCACCCTTCCTTTTGGCTGTTGATATAACCTTGCCTGCAGATACCTTCAGGCTTGGATCAAGACCTGCATATGCAGTGACTGCTTTGGCATTCGGAAACCTTGTCGGTGTAACGATCCTGCACAGCCATATTGATGCTGTATATTCACCGATTCCCGGAACAGTTGTAAGCAGATGAAGCATTTCATTGCCTTTCAGCTTTCCGCTTCCGGTTTCCCATTCCATGTCTTTCACTGCGGTGATGATCTGCTTATCGCATGCCCTGACCTTTTCCATGTATCTGTCATATTCTTCGTATTCATCCAGGAACATTTCTCTTGCCTGTTCGGGAATGCCCAGAGTGTGGATTCCGGTAAGGTCTTCGTCACCGTGCAATAAGGATTCGACATGCATCCTGACGGTCTGGTTCTTTGTTACGCTGCCTTCTCTTCCGGATGTATCTCCGAAACGCAGAAGGTTGGAATTGATTCTGTTGCCTGCTCTTGTGGCAAGCCTGGAATAGCTGTCTCTTTCTGCGACAAGCATGCGCAGCACCTGAATTCTTTCCGGTGCCACATAACTTGGCGGCCAGGTACCAAGCATATTCTGCAGACAAAGGTTTTTGGCATCGAGCTTATCGGTCTTGCGCAGTCCGGTGCGGGCAATTGCAGGGTTGATGACGGAAGGCTTTCCGCCCCATACAGCAATGACGGGCATATGGTACATGGCAGTTGACTCGATATTATATGTAAGCTCTTCGGAACTGACATTGATCTTTGGTGATGACTTTGATGTGATGATTTCGATAACCCATTCTCTGGCCTCCATGAGGGAAAGAATGTCGGTATCAAACTGTTTCTGGAACTCGAGAACGGAATCTTCGTTTCTTACCATGACGGATATCTGTGCCATGGAACGGTGGACATCCAGCCCAACACCGTAAGCCCTTGCCGGCATGACTATGATTCCGTTGTCTTCGGGGATGACAGATGATGAATGATCATCATGATTGTTGTTTTCAGACATGACAAAATCACCGGAAGACCCACTTCCGGCCTCCTTGAATTATGATGTGGTCGATTTGTTCAATGCTTGCGCAGGTTCCAAAATTCAATTGTTCAAACGATTCTCAATCCGTATCGCTCATCTGATAAAATATCAGTACTGCGGCGGACAGGAAGACACTACTCTATAGAGCTCTCATCGCACTCATGACAAATTCTACAAAGCCGCAGAGGCCAAGTCTATTGTAGAGCACTCGCTGGTGCTATAGTATGAAGGTGGCTCTGGGTGTGAGAATGATCACATCAATAGTATAGAACAAAATCCCATAATATTAAATACATGAATTTGAAAAATTATATATTTTATGTTCAGAGAGCGTTGAACTATGAAAAATGAAAATGTGAACAATCAGATTATACTGAAAAATATACAAATTAAGATGCTTGAGCAACGAATTACACAAGTTGATTTAACTGCACATTTAGGGCTGAGTGCTGCAGTTTTTAATATGTGGAAAGACGGCAAATCGAAATCATATATGAAATACATTGATAAAATAGCCGACTATCTTGGCGTTTCCGTCGATCAGCTTCAGGATACACGCGAGACTGAAATGCCTGATCACCTTACAGAAAACGAAAAGAAACTCATCCATAAACTCAGAACATTAACACCGGATCAGCGCCAGTTGGTCTTCAATATATTTGAAAATCTGCCGTAAAAAATTGTGTGTTGTTCTCTTTTTGATCTCTTAGAGTAGTATGTCCAAAAAACATTCAGATTATAAACCAGATACTTATGAAAATCCATATGCTCGTGTGCAGCAGGCGCTGCCTCTTGAAATCGTAATCGATCTGAGCAGGGAAATTCCTGAAAATCATATTGCCCGGACTGTCTTCCGTGCCGTCGAGGAGTCAGGCGCCATCCGTTTTGTCAACTGCCGGGGACGTGATGAGCATGGCTTCAAAGGCATTGATATGCTTAAGGCTGTTATCCTTGCCTTTGCAATGCTCGGCTCTCCCTCTGTCCGCGATCTGGCGGATCTGGTAAAAAGCGATATCGCATTCAGGCTGATCTTCCCCGATAAGACCCCTGGCTTTATGGCATTTCAGAGATTCATTCATGATGATCTGAAAGCTTCAGTTGAAGAAGTCTTTACAGCTGTCAATCTGTATATGAAGCATGTGCTTCCCGATGACATTGATCTGGAAAATGAATCGATAGACGGCACGAAAATCGAAGCCAATGCCAATAAGATGTCATTTGTATGGCGGAAGGCAACGGATAAGTACAATAAGGACTGCATTGTCAAAATCTGCAAGACACTTGAACAGGTCATCAGGTATTTTGGCAGTGAAGGCTATAAGGAACACAGATTATCCATCTGCCGCAAAATAGATATGCCTTATCTTTTTGAGA
>JAFWCP010000126.1 GCA_017536845.1 Solobacterium sp.
CAGACACAGCAGGCCCAGCAGCAAAACACCACATTGACAAAACAGCAGCTGAATCAGCTGATGACGCTTGTCTATCAGGCCAACCGCAACCAGAATGTCAATCAGACGGTCACCTTGACAGCAGGACAGTTAAACCAGCTGATCCGCGCCTATGGCGTCAATACGAACAACAAACCGCAGACACAGCAGACACAGTCTTCCAACGGCGGGCTCTCACAGATTCTGAGCCTTCTTGCCGGCGGCAATCAGGCGGCCCAGTCATCATCCCAGCAGGAAGATCAGATGCAGCAGCTTCTGAATCTTCTCGGCGGATCACAGCAGACAGCCACAAACCAGTCCTCAGGCCTGGAACAGTTATTCGGCCTTGGCACAAACCAGACACAGCAGGGGTTCAACCTGAACCAGGCACCTCAGCAGAGCAGCTCCTTAAACGGACAGGTATTCTCGCTGGATGGCAGTTCCGGCGGATCTTCAGGTTCTTCTCTTGGAAACCTGTTCTCCCTGGCCGGTCAGCTGCTTGGCCACTGAACCATAAAGCCGTCATTGCATTTCCATGAAAAGAGCTTCCTCATTCGGAGGAAGCTTTTTCAGTTCGATGGGTGCTGCTGTAGTTTTCAATCCTGGCCAGGACGGCATCAGAGGGAATGTTGGCGCTGTCGTTCCAGGAACGCAGGTAAAGGCCATAGTACTCGTCATAGGTCAGCTGAGATTCACTGACCTTGGCCGCAAGCTGTTTGCCAAGATACCGGTAGTGTTCCGGTTCGTCATCTATGCCGGTAATCTGGGATTTTTCCGGCGGATAGCGCTGGATGAAGCCGGTCGACGGGGCAATGCGGTTGATGATCGGCATCTCTTCCGTTTCTTCGTATACGGTTTCTTCATCCGCGTAGGTCAGCTGGATATTGACGGCAAGGCCTGTCTGGTGTTCGGTATAGCCCGCCCGGATGCATTCCCGGTCTGCCTTTTCCGGCGACAGGTATGCCAGCAGCCTTTCGTAGGCGGCATTCTGCTGCTCATAGGAACGGTAGGACGTTCGCACAAAGAAGGGCGCTCCTTCGTTGGAAGCCAGCGAGGCAAAGGTCATTAAGACATCGGATGCATCCCGGCGCAGCGACATACCGCTGACAGCATAGGTCAGCGGCAGGTCAACCAGGTCTGACGGTTCATAGCCGGCCTTGAGGAAGGATTTGGAAGACACCAGGACATTTGCTGAATCGGGTTTTTCCGCTTCAACGGCGGCTTTATAATCCGTGCGGTAGGAACCGCTTAAATGGAAGGATGAGGGTGAGTTTTCCTCACGATGCTCCAGACAGTCACTGACATAGTCTCTTTCGTCATACTGGTAGTCAAATACCAGCAGCGGCGTCAGTTCATAGTCACGCAGGTTGGTGAACAGGTTCTCCAGCTGGTCTGATTCATAGCCGATGTCTTTCAGACGGTCATAGAGCAGGAAGTCATCCTCGTCCACATCATCACGGATCAGGAACAGTTCGGTGTATTCCGTATTCAATCTGTTTTCGTGGATGGCCCGGGCCAGGGATTCGCTGTAATAACCGTTGTTCAGGATGAGTTCGGAGAGCCCCTGTTCCTTGATTTCCTTGATCTGGGCACTGTTCCATCCCAGCACTTTATATCGTCGGCTGGCCAGATACCCGGGCAGCAGGATCAGCACCAGGATGACAATCGGCACCAGGATCAGGATGACAAGACGGTCATATCTGATTTTTCTTTTTGTCTTCTTCATCGGCAAACTCCTTAAAAAGCGACCAGGGTGCCTTCGTAAAGTCGGGCAGTTCCTGAATGACAACCGGTGTTTTCAACGTAGGATGGGGAAAGGAAAGGAAATATGCCCAAAGGGCAATCTGGCCTTTGGCGGGGCTGGAATGGTAGCGCTGGTCGTTGACCAGCGGCAGACCGCGGGAGGAAAACTGGACCCGGATCTGGTGGGACCTTCCTGTTTCCAGATGAATTTTCACCAGCGTTTTCCGGTTACAGACAGCCAGCACCTCATAGGACAGGACACACTTTTTGCCATGGGCGGCATCGGTCACGCGGCTGGTATTGGTCTTTTCGTCCTTAACCAGATAATCCGTCAGGGTATCCTGGTTTTTCTTCGGGACACCGTCGAGAATGGCCATGTATTCCTTTTCCATCTGGTTTTTCCGGATGGCATCGGAAAGGCGGGACGCGGCTTTGGATGTGCGGGCGAATACCATCACGCCGCCGACCGGCCGGTCCAGCCGGTGCACCAGGCCGATGTATACATTGCCGGGTTTGTGGTATTTTTCGCCGATATACGTCCTGGCCGCCGTAAGCAGGTCGGGGTCATTGGACGAATCGCTGTTGACCGGCATGTTGGGCGGCTTGACCAGGCACAGCACGTGGTTGTCTTCGTAAAGGATCTTCATTCTTTTCTTTCCCACCTGCCATAGATGCCGCAGGGCAGCAGCAGGCTGCCGGATTTCAGCGGTATGGCGATTTCGCCGGTTTCCACGCGTCCTTCCGGATGGGCGGCAAGCACTGTCTTTGCAAGCATGTTGTTCAGTACGATATGCGACATGCCGGCCGTGTAGCTGTTGATCAGGAAGAACAGCGCATGTTCATCAAGGATGCCGAGGGCGGCATCAATCAGGCCGGTGATTTCCTTTTCAAACTTCCACATTTCGCCGTTTGGCCCGCGACCATAGGAAGGCGGGTCCATCAGGATGCCGTGGTAGGTGCGGCCTCTGCGCTTTTCCCGCTCGACGAATTTCAGGCAGTCATCCACGATAAAGCGGATTTTCCGGTCGGTCAGATGGGAAAGCTCCATGTTTTCCTTGGCCCACTGGACCATGCCTTTGGCGGCATCGACGTGCACCGTTTCGGCTGCTCCGGCCGCCGCCGCTGCCATGGTGGCGCAGCCGGTATAGGCAAACAGGTTCAGCACCCGGATTTCCTCATCCTTATGGGCGGCAATCAGGGAACTCATCCAGTCCCAGTTGACGGCCTGTTCGGGGAAGATGCCGGTATGCTTGAAACCGGTCGGCGATACCTTAAAGGTCAGGCTGCCGTAATTGATGGTCCATGATTCGGGCAATTTCCTCCTGTAATCCCAGAAGCCGCCGCCCTTGGCGGAGCGATGGTATATGGCGTCAGGGTTTTCCCATTGGGCAATGGAAGTATCCCGGGCCCAGATGGCCTGGGGATCGGGTCTTCGTAAGACAACGCCCTTCCATTGTTCCAGCTTTTCGCCATCGCCTGCGTCGATGCAGGCATAGTCTTTCCATTTATCTGCTTGATAGATCATAACGGCTCACCTCGGACATCATTATACCATGATGAAAGAGTGATAAATCAGCAGTGCGGCACAAAAAAAGAGAACTCACAACAGCAATCAAAGAAGAAAAAGTGATGGTATAATAGACGGGCTGAAAGACAACTGCGGCCTGTGATTTTCCGGGACAGCTGTCTTTTTGTAACGCGATAAGGAGCAGTTTCATGATTGATGTATCCATGTTGAATGATGAACAGAAAGAAGCGGTTCTTTCTGATGATCAATATATCCGCGTGATTGCCGGGGCCGGCTCGGGCAAGACACGCGTCCTGACGACGCGCATCGAGCATCTGATAGAGGATGAGGATGTCCGTCCGTATAAGATTCTGGCAATCACCTTTACCAATAAGGCCGCCAATGAAATGAAGCAGAGACTGGCTTCCATGCTTGGGGAAGAAACCGCCGGCATGGCCTGGATCTCAACCATCCATTCCATGTGCGTCCGCATCCTGCGCCAGGAAATTGATGTCATCGGCTATCCCAAAAGCTTTACGATCATGGATGTCGATGACCAGAAGGCCATGCTGAAAACGATATGCCGGGAGCTGGATGTCGATACGAAGAAGCATTCCTATCCATCCCTGATTGCCTATATCTCCGACTGCAAGACTTCCCAGATCAGTGTCGAAGGCGCTAAGAAACTGGCCCGTCTGAACCAGGACGAAGCACTGATGGCACGAGTGTATGAAGCCTACTGCAATCGTCAGAAGGAAATCCAGGCGCTTGACTTTGACGACCTGATCCTGACCGTCAACCGGATCTTCCGCGAATTTGAATCCATCCGTGACAAGTGGGCGCAGCGGTTTGAGTTCATCCTGGTGGATGAGTTCCAGGATATCGATGAAAACCAGTACCGGCTGATTCGTTACCTGTGCGGGGAAGATACGTCCCTGTACGTTGTCGGCGATCCCGACCAGACCATCTATTCCTGGCGTGGGGCCAATGTCGGCATCATCCTGAACTTCGAAAGGGATTTCCCCACTGCCAGAACAGTGATCCTGAACCGGAACTACCGTTCCCAGTCCATGATCCTGCAGGCGGCCAACTCGGTCATCCGCAACAACACCGGCAGGGTGAAGAAAGACCTCTTCGCGACCATCCAGTCGGATGAAAAGGTGCGTCATTATTCGGCTGAAAGCGATACTGCCGAAGCAGCCTGGATTGCCCAGAACATCCAGAAGATCCACCGCAGCGGCGTGGAATACCATGACATCGCCGTCCTGTACAGAGCCAACTACCTCTCCCGTAATATTGAAACAATGCTGATGGAAAGCGGGATTCCGTACGTGATCTATGGCGGCCTGCGGTTCTATGAGCGCATGGAAATCAAGGACACCCTCTGCTATATCAGGATGCTGACGGAAGCGGATGACCTGGCCTTTGAAAGAGTGATCAACACACCCAAGCGCGGCATCGGCGTCAAGACCCTTGACCGCATCCGCGGCGCCGCCAGGGAAAACAACAGGAAGATGTTTGAGATCGTCTGCGAGCAGTGCCCCATCGGCGGCAGTGCCGGCGAGAAGCTGAAGGCATTTGCGGATATGGTGCTGTCATGGCGGCAGCGGGCGGAAACCATGGAAGTAGAGGATATCTTCCACATGGTGCTGAAGGAGTCCGGTTATCAGAAGATGCTGAAGGATGCCAAGGAAGAAGAACGCATTGAAAACGTCGCCGAACTGGTCCATGATGCCGTCAAGTTCATGGCCGATACACCGGAGAGCACGCTGGATGAATACCTGCAGATGGTATCTCTGTATACCGAGCGGGAACAGGTCAATACCGCTGAAGCGGTACGGCTGATGACCGTCCATTCCGCCAAGGGCCTGGAGTTTGATACGGTCTTTGTCAGTGACCTTTCCGACGGGATCTTCCCGTCCAACCGGTCAATGAATGACGGCTACCATTATCTGGAAGAGGAAAGAAGGCTTGCCTATGTCGCCTTTACCCGGGCCAAGCACCATCTTTTCCTGGCCGATTCGCATGAGCGAAGCTTCATCACCGGTGATACAAAACGGACTTCGCGCTTTATCAAGGAGATTGACAGGAACTGCCTGGAGCCGGTCGGCCGGGTGAAGAAAGACGCATCCACCGTCATCACGGCGGAAACGGAAGATGTCCATGAAGAAGGCGCACGCATCAGCCTGCGGACAGCGGTAAGGGCCGGCCAGAAGGTGATGGATGAAGTATTCGGCGAGGGCAAGGTGCTGTCGGTTGAAGACGGCGTTGCCAATATTGCCTTCCCGTTTCCGGCTGGGGTCAAGCGCATGCAGGCAACCCACCCGCGCTTAACCGTCGTGGAAGCGCAGACGGAGGAGAAGCCGGCGGCTGAGAAAAAGGTTGGAAAGATTGTCCGCAATGACAGGGTTGTCCATGACAAGTTCGGCCCCGGCATCGTCATTGAGGTCAAGGGCAAGATTGCAACCATTGCCTTTACATCCTCGGCTTACGGAATCAAGAAAATCAATGTCGAAGCACCGGCATTAAGGAGAGAATGATATGGATGAAAAGCTGACGCTGATGCGGTCCCTTGTGGATCAGCTGAAAGAGGCTTCGGAAGCGTATTATAACGGCAAGGCCGAAATCATGACGGACTTTGAATGGGACGCCATGTTCGACCGGCTGAAGGCGCTGGAAGAGGAAACCGGCGTTGTAATGGAGGATTCGCCGACGATGAATGTCCAGGCGGATGATACGGCCGGGGAAAAGGAAGCGCATGAATTCGCTGCCCTGTCTTTAGCGAAAACCAAGAAGGAAGAAGAACTGGTCAAATGGGCGGAAGGGAAATGCATCTATGTTTCCTGGAAGCTCGACGGTCTGACGCTTGTTGTAACGTATGACAACGGCCGCCTGAGCAAGGTTGTCACCAGAGGCGACGGCCATATCGGCACCAATATCACCCACCTGGCCAAGGGCATCCATGGCATCCCGGAAAAGATTGATGAGAAGGGCCATCTGGTCATCCGCGGCGAAGCGGTCATTTCCTATGAGGACTTTGAAACCTTCCGGGTGGAATCCGGGGAAGACTACGCCAATCCCCGCAACCTTGCCTCCGGTTCCCTGACGCTGAAAGATGTAAAGGAACTCGAGAGAAGAAACCTGCACTGGATTCCCTTTACCCTTGTCTATACCGAACAGGACATCAACAGCTGGGGGGAAAGGATGGCGTATCTCTCAAAGCTGGGCTTTACGGTCGTTGACCATGAACGCATTGAACATCCTGATGCAGAAAACGTTAAGGCTTCGATTGCCGGCTGGACTAAGCGTGTCTCTGACGGTTACAGCTACCCGGTGGACGGCCTGGTCATCTGCTATGACGATACAGCCTATGCGGCAACCGGTTCGGTAACCGGCCACCATGCCGTGCGTGCCGGGTATGCCTTCAAGTGGGAAGATGAAGCGGCAGAAACAAAGCTGGACCATATCGAGTGGAGCTGTGCGGCTTCCACCATTACGCCGGTGGCGGTGTTTGAACCGGTGGAACTGGAAGGGACGACTGTCAAGCGGGCATCCCTGTGCAATATTTCCGAATGCGAGCGGCTTGGCATCGGGGCTGCCGGCACCGGCATCCAGGTCATCAAGGCCAATAAGATCATCCCGAAGGTCATTGCCGTAACGGAAAAGGTCGGCGAACTGGAAGTCCCTGAGACCTGCCCGGTCTGCGGGGCGGAAGCAGTCAGGCATATTTCAGATGTCTCCGGCACGGTGACCTTGCGCTGCACCAATATTCAGTGTCCGGCCAAGAAACTCAGACGTTTTACAAGGTTCGTTTCCAAGCCCGGCATGGACATTGACGGGATTTCCGAGATGACGCTTTCCCGCTTCATCAACGCCGGCTGGATTCACCGCAACGGCGATGTCTTCCGGCTTGTCAGCCACGTGGAAGAAATCGCGGAGATGGAAGGCTTCGGTGAGAAGTCGGCTGAAAACATCCGGGCTTCGCTGGAAAAGGCAAGGGATGTCGAAGACCGCAAACTCCTTTACGCCCTGAACATTCCGCTGATCGGCCAGGATGTTGCGAAGAAACTGCTGAGCAGCTATTCGGTTCAAGAACTTGTCGAAAAGGCAAAGGCAACCGATGATCCGGAAACCTTCTCGGCCATCGACGGCATCGGGCCGGAAAAGTCCAAGGCTTTTGTCGAATGGTTCAAGGATGCCGACAACGCAGCTGACTTTGAAGACCTGCTTACGGAGATCCGTATTCATGAAACAGAGAAAACGGAAACCGGGCAGAAGTGTGCCGGCCTGACCTTTGTCATTACCGGTGATGTCCATCACTTTAAGAACAGAAATGAGCTGAAGGCGTATATTGAATCCCAGGGAGGCAAGGTTACCGGTTCGGTTTCCAAGTCCACATCCTTCCTGATCAACAACGATATCAACAGCACCTCCGGCAAGAACAAGAAAGCAAGGGAGCTGAACATCCCGATCTTATCCGAGGATGATTTTGTCAGCACGTATATGGAAGCGGAATGAGAAAAAATCCAAATGATGTCATCAACGCCGCCAATGAGGCGATGTACCATCTTACCAGAGCGCAGGATCTGCTGAAGAGCGCCCGCGGCTGGGGTGTGGCCGACCTGATCGGGGGAGGCATTGTCATTTCCGCCATCAAGCGCAAGAAAATGCAGGATGCCGCGGATGCGATTCAGGACGCGATGCCGTATCTGCGGATTGTCGATGAATTCGCGCATCATGAATTCTCACAGTATGACCTGGAAAGCTTCGGTCTGGCCGGGCTGATTGATATTATCGGGGACAATGTCTTCTCGGATGTTTTTGCCCAGGACCGCATCAAGCGGACGCTGGTAACGGTGGAAAACTGCATTGACTCACTGGACGGGGTGCTGGATGCCTTAAGCGACATGGCAATGAACCAACAGTATTGAAATCACCGTCTGATCACGGTAAAATTGTGCGTGCCGGCAGGTTTAAGGGAATGCTAAGAATTCTTTTGCGGCATTGGGCCCTTACCTGCGGTATACTTTTTGGGTATACAGGCAAATGAGATTCACATGCAGGTCATGTGAAGGATATATGGAGGTGTCTCATGAGCGGTGAGAAGAAAGTCAAGGTAAGAAAAAAGAGCCATCTTACCGGTGTAGTATTCTGGATCTGTTTCCTTCTGCTGGCGGTTCCGGTCGGGATTCTCGGCTGGATCCTGCTGTCATCGCAGCAGGATTCCGGGGCGCCGGTACTTGGCAACAGATATGACGGTGACCTGGATCCCGCCATTCACAAAACCCAGCTGGAGCAGATTGAAGCGGCCGTCCAGAGCATTGACGGTGTGGAAAGCACATTCGTGACAATGCCGACAGCGACATTGCGTGTCTATGCGGATATCCGTGATTATGACAATGCGGAGAGTGCCAACTGGATTGCGGATCAGATTTACGGCAAAATTGCTTCCGTACTGGAACCGTCGGTCTACTTCACCCAGCATGACGGCAAGAAGATGTATGACCTGGAAGTGCATGTCTATACGACTGACAATGGTGAAAGTGACAACTTTGTGTATGTCATCGGCACCAAGACGTCTTCGATGGAAGGCATGGTCAATCAGGTTGTATCTGAACCGGTGGATGCCGAAGTTGCCCAGAAGCTGAGAGATTCACTCAACCCTCAGCCCGAACCGGAAGAGGGCGGCGACATTGTCAGCGGCGTTGATGTGCAGCTTGATGAAAACGGCAATCCGATCGAAGATAACGGTGAAAACGGCGAAAGCGGCGAAAACGGAGGAGAATAAGAGGCAAGAGCTTGCCTCTTTTATGCTTATGGAGAAGAATGAAGTATACATCGGTACATGTACCGGCTATAACGAAGATGGTGCCGGTGTCGTCCGGATTGAAGGCATTGTGCTGTTTGTCAACGGCCTGTTAATGGGCGAGACAGCGGAAATCGGCATCATGAAGATGAAGAAGAACTACGGCTATGGCCGGGTGGTGAGGCTGATCGAAGCATCTGAACACCGCTGCACGCCACGCTGTACGGTGTACAGGCAGTGCGGCGGCTGCACCCTTCAGCATATGGATGATGCCGAACAGAGACGGTTCAAGGAAGAAAAGGTGAAACTCTGCTTCCGGGCCAATGCCGGGATGGAAATTGAACCATTGCCGATTTTAAGGGACGAGCCGGTATGGAACTACCGCAACAAGGTGCAGATCCCCTGTGCCTATGAGCAGGGCAGGGTGAAGATGGGCTTTTACCGTACGCACACCAATGATATCGTGCCGTATGATGCCTGTATGGTGCAGACGGATTTATCCAATGAACTGACTGACTGGTTCAGAAAACATCTTGGTGAAGCAGCAAAACAGGTGCGGCATGTCCTGATCAAGCATGCCCATATGACCGACCAGGTCATGGTTGTCCTGGTTGTCCGCAAATACCCTTTTGTCAACAGTGAAGCAATCATTGATCAGCTGGTGCATGCATATAAGAATATCAGCAGTGTCGTCGTCATCGTCAACAAAAGAGAAGACAACGTCATTCTGGACGGTCAGGAAATCTGTGTGTACGGAAATCCGTATATTGAAGAGGAACTGCTCGGCTGCCGTTTCCGGATCAGTGCCAGATCGTTTTATCAGATCAATCCGTACATGACAAAAAGGCTGTATGAAACAGCAATTGAATATGCCGGGTTAACCGGAAAGGAAATCCTGATTGACCTGTACTGCGGAACCGGAACCATGGGCCTGATCGCGTCGAGCAAGGCAAAGAAAGTCTACGGTATCGAAATTGTTCCGGAAGCTGTCAAGGATGCGGAAAAGAATGCCGAGATCAATGGCATTGAGAATATCCGTTTTCTGAATATGGACGCATCCAAAGGTGCACAGGCGATGATCCGTTCGAAAATCAAGGCGGATGCTGTCATCGTAGATCCTCCGAGGAAAGGGTGTTCGAAAGAGACTCTGGATGCGATTGTGACAATCTCACCGGAAAGGCTTGTGTATGTATCATGTGATCCGGCAACCCTGGCGAGGGATGTTGCCATCTTGCGTGAAAAAGGCTATGAACTGGAAAAGGTGCAGCCGGTTGATATGTTCCCGCAGACGACGCACGTCGAAACGGTTGTCTTGCTTTCCAAGGGTGAGATCGACTCGAAAAAGGTTCGGGTTGAGTTCTCTTTGGAAGATATGGATATGTCTGATTTTCAAGATAAGGCAACCTACACACAGATTAAAGACTATGTGTTGGAGCATACCGGACTAAAGGTATCTAACCTGTATATCTCTCAAATCAAGAGAAAGTGCGGGTTGGAGGTCGGAAAGAACTACAATCTGCCGAAAGCGGAGGATTCCAGACAGCCCCAGTGTCCGCCTGAAAAAGAGAACGCAATCCGAGAAGCAATGAAATATTTTGGGATGATTTAATCCCGTATTTTGGAGGTTCTTATGGATAAGGTGATTTCTTGTGAGTTCAATATGGATACCGCCTGTGTGGAGCTTCGCTTCGCTGACGGCAGCATGATTTCCATTGACTGCACCGCTGTGGAGAACGAGGTAGCAGACAATATGTATCAGAGATCAGAGCTTGACTATCTGATTTACAATGATCCGGCAGCCTATGCAGATTTAATCCTCAACGGCAATGCGGAAACCTACTTGAAAACCGTAACAGAATATAAACCTTTGGATTGATTGCCAAAGATAAAGCAAGCCGCCTGTGCGGGCATGAGAAATGCTCGTACAGGCGGTTTTTTGGGTAGTGGATGTTGGCATAGAATTAGATTTTTAATTACTTGACCGAATCGGTTATCGGTGCTATACTATGAATAACCGAATCGGTCACTTGAAAGGAGAAATTAAATGGACAAATTTTTTGCACTAAGCGAGGAAAAGCAAATTACCATCATCAATGCGGCACTCCAGTGCTTGGGTAAGTTTGGATATGATAAGGCTTCTGTCAACGTTATTGCTGTAACGGCGCATATTTCAAAGG
>JAFWCP010000127.1 GCA_017536845.1 Solobacterium sp.
TACCAGTACGCCCATGACTTTGAAGGCCATATCACCGGCCTGGAATGCCTGCCGTCTGACCTGAAAGACAGACGCTACTACCGTCCTTCCGACCAGGGCGTTGAAAAGCGGGTCAGAGAACATCTTGAACACATCCAGGCCGTAAAGGCAAAACTGCGAGAGGAGCAGCACCATGAATAAACGCATCCTTTTCCTTCTCATCCTCTTCCTGGCCATCCTGCCGGTATCCGCCAACTCCGCCATGACCCACTTTGAAGGGACGGACGGACAGGGCGTCCTGAACGGTGATGAAGACTGCCCGGTGGTTGTTGACCACGAAGACCTGACCTTCACCCTCAACGATTTTCCCGTCCTGGACTATAACGAGGACATTGCCATTCTGAATTACCATGGCAGTTTCACGGCTGCCTACACCTTCCGCAATCCGTCTGACGCGGCAGTCGATGTCCTGCTGTCCTTCCCGTTCGGCGGATCTCCCTTCTACTACCACAAATTCCAGGGTGCCTTATCCCCGGAAGAGCTTGCCCGCTACCGCATCACCTGCAACGGGGAACCGGTGGAAACGATTACCCGCTATACGTATTCGGATAACAGTTTTTCCGTGGAAAAAGACCTGGCCGCATTACGCGATGGTTATCAGCCGCATGACTTCTTTTCGCCTGACCTGCCGGTGCACGCCTATACATACAGCTTCCGCTGTACGGACGCAAAGGATGAAGAGTCTGCGAATATGCGTTTCACCTTTGACCCATCCGGCCGCAGGATCAGCCTGGACGAATTCACCGGTTTCAGTTCCGGTGAAAACGGATGTTCGATCACCGTCAGCTTCCGCACGGATGAAGACTCTGAATACACGCTGTATGTCTTCGGAAAGGATTTTGACAAAGCGCCGGAATGGTTCAATCCCGAGGATGACAGCCATGAAGCCATCGGCGAAGCAGATCTCGTGTCTGAAGAAGCCATGACCTTTGAAGACTATCTCTTACGGTTTGACCATCCCGCCGACATCAGCCGCGTTGACTGGTACAACGCCATGGTTGACATGCTGGCAAGGCAGGATGTCATCATTGAAGTCCATCAGCCCCAGTACAGCCTGATGCGCTGGCTGCAGTATACGCTTCATTTTGAACCGGGTGAAACCCTGGTCAACACGGTGACAGCCCCCTGCTATCCGGCCATTGAAAACAGCTATGAACCGCCGGTCTATACCTACACCTACCTTCTCTCACCCGCTTCCACATGGAAGGAATTCGGTTCCCTGAAGGTGGAAATCCTGACCGGTTTCATCCTGCAGGATGAAAACAAGACCGATTTTGCAAAGACGGAAAAGGGCTATGAGGTCGTCTATGACAGCCTGCCTGAAGGGGAGCTGGAATTCCGCCTGGCGGAAGTATCAAACCCCAGCCACAAGAACAACGGCTATGTGCTGCTGATCTTAGGGTTCCTTGCCTTTGCCGCCATCGGCTTTCTCCTGTTGGTCGTGCTGGTCATCTTCCTGATCAGGGCAGCCCGCAGGAAGGCAAGACGATAATCATTCCAATATGAAAGCAACAGGCGAAGCTTCACGCTCCGCCTGTTTTCTGATTTCAGCACCGCCTGCAGCCTTGCAGGAAAGGCACATCCCGGACCTCTTTTCCGACCGGGATTCTCTGAATCCTGCCTAACAGCCTGTTTTCGTCATGATCTCGATGATCGTGCGGTCGGTTTCCGCCA